>SBGI01000141.1 GCA_006227015.1 Gammaproteobacteria bacterium | reverse complement strand
CTGGTGGTGATCGAGATGAACCCCCGGGTGTCGCGCTCATCGGCACTGGCGTCCAAAGCGACGGGCTTTCCCATTGCCAAGGTGGCGGCCAAGCTGGCAGTAGGCTATACGCTGGATGAACTCCAGAACGACATCACCGGCGGTGCGACCCCGGCGTCCTTCGAGCCCAGCATCGATTACGTGGTCACCAAGATACCGCGTTTTGCCTTTGAAAAATTCAATCAGGCCAACGCCAAACTGACGACCCAGATGAAATCTGTGGGTGAAGTCATGGCCATCGGCAGGACTTTTCAGGAGTCCCTGCAAAAAGCCCTGCGAGGTCTGGAAGTTGGCTCTGCCGGTTTTGAACCGAAAGTGGATGCCACCACCGATGAAGGTCGGGCCGAGCTGCTCGAGCAGTTGAGTAACCCCGGTGCCGAGCGCATCTGGTTTGTGGGCGATGCATTCCGCGCCGGCATGTCTCTGGACGAGGTATTCAGCCATTCATCCATTGATCGCTGGTTTCTGGTTCAGATAGAAGATCTGATCAAGCAGGAATTGGCCCTGCAGGGCAGTTCCCTGAAAGCGCTGGATGCGAAACAGCTTTACAGCCTGAAACGCAAAGGGTTTTCCGACAAACGCCTCGCGGTACTGCTGGAAACGTCTGAAACCGCTGTGCGCAAGCACCGTCATGAGCTGGGTATTCACCCGGTCTACAAGCGGGTTGACACCTGTGCCGCGGAATTTGCCACGGCCACCGCCTACATGTACTCCACCTACGAGGAAGAGTGTGAATCCCAGCCATCCGGGCGCGATAAAATTCTCGTGCTTGGTGGCGGCCCGAACCGTATTGGTCAGGGGATAGAGTTTGATTACTGCTGTGTGCATGCAGCATTGGCCATGCGCGAAGACGGTTATGAGACCATTATGGTCAACTGTAACCCCGAAACGGTCTCTACAGACTACGACACCTCCGATCGACTCTATTTCGAGCCGGTCACCCTGGAGGATGTACTGGAAATTGTCCGTCTGGAACAACCCAAGGGTGTGATCGTTCAGTTTGGTGGCCAGACGCCGTTAAAACTGGCCCGCGCGCTGGAAGCCGAAGGCGTACCCATTGTCGGTACCACGCCTGATGCAATCGACATGGCTGAAGACCGTGAGCGTTTCCAGCAAATGATCCACAAACTGGATCTGCTGCAACCTCCCAATGCAATTGTTCGCTCCAGTGACGAGGCAATCGACGCAGCGGCGGGCATTGGTTATCCGCTGGTGGTTCGCCCCTCCTATGTGTTGGGTGGCCGGGCTATGGAGATTGTGTACCGCGAGGAAGAGCTGCTGCGCTATATGCGCGATGCCGTGCAGGTGTCTGAAGATGCGCCGGTGTTGCTGGATTACTTCCTGTCTTCTGCCATTGAGGTGGATATTGACGCGGTCTGTGACGGTGAGCATGTGGTGATTGGTGCCATCATGCAGCATATTGAACAGGCGGGGATTCACTCCGGTGATTCCGCCTGTGCCCTGCCGCCCTACAGCCTGCCGGAAGACGTACAGAACGATATGCGCGAGGTGGTCAAGGCCATGGCGGTGGAGCTCAACGTCAAGGGCCTGATGAACGTGCAGCTGGCTTGGCAGGATGGCAAGATCTATGTGATCGAGGTGAACCCGCGGGCATCGCGTACTGTGCCGTTTGTGTCCAAGTGTATTGGCACATCCCTGGCAAAAATTGCCGCACGCTGCATGGTAGGGGTGTCCCTGAAAGACCAAAACTTTACCCGCGAAATTATTCCTGCCTATTTCAGTGTGAAAGAGGCGGTGTTACCGTTTAATAAATTCCCGGGTATTGACCCGATCCTCGGTCCCGAGATGAAATCCACCGGGGAAGTGATGGGTGTTGGCGATACCTTTGCCGAGGCCTACGCCAAGGCTGAGTTGGGTGCCAGTGATCCGATTCCCACCTCAGGCACTGCGTTCCTCAGTGTCCGCGATCCGGACAAACCCGGTATTGCCAGTGTGGCACAGGGATTGATCAACTGCGGGTTCAAGATCGTGGCCACAGGCGGCACCGCGCAGCTGATTGAGGATGCCGGTTTGCCAGTGGAACGGGTGATGAAGGTCAAGCAGGGTCGTCCGCACATTGTGGATATGATCAAAAACGACCAAATAGATCTGATTGTTAATACCACCGAGGGTCGACAGGCGATTGCCGATTCATCGACCATTCGCTCCAGTGCGGAGCAACATGGCGTGTATTACACAACCACATTGGCGGGTGGACAAGCCGTTTGCATGGCGCTGGAGCAAGCGGGCGAAATACAAGTGAGACGATTGCAAGAACTGCATAAGAGGAATGTCTGATGCAAAAAATTCCCATGACGGTTGAGGGAGCCGACAAACTGCGTAAGGAGCTCGATAACCTCAAGAAAGTCGAGCGCCCGCGTATTGTGGCTGCGATTGCCGAGGCCAGGGAGCACGGCGATCTGAAGGAAAATGCCGAATACCATGCGGCCCGCGAACAGCAGAGTTTTGCCGAGGGACGTATTCAGGAGATTGAAGGCAAACTGGGTAACGCGCAGATCATTGATGTCACCAAGATGCCTCCCGGGGACAAGGTGATTTTTGGCTCTACGGTGGACATTATTAACCTGGATAACAACGAGACCGTGACCTACAAAATCGTCGGCGATGACGAGTCCGATGTGAAATTGAACAAGATTTCCTACCAGTCGCCCATTGCCAGGGCGCTGATCGGCAAGGAAATCGGCGATATTGTCGTGGTGAGAACTCCGGCAGGTGAAGTGGAATACGAGATAGATGATGTGAAGCACATCTGAGTTTCTGTCACGCAGGCGGTAA
>SBGI01000032.1 GCA_006227015.1 Gammaproteobacteria bacterium | reverse complement strand
TGTCACTTCCACGGGGACCCCGTGATGCCGGGCTGCCTTGGCCTGGATGCCATGTGGCAGTTAACCGGCTTCTTTCTTGCCTGGAAAGGCAACCCGGGTCGCGGTCGCGCCCTCGGTGCCGGAGAAGTGAAATTTTTCGGTCAGATTCTGCCGGACGCTGAAATGGTCAGCTATCGCATTGATATTTCAAGAATTGTTGAAAGAAAGTTGAAGATGGCCATTGCTGACGGCAAGGTATTTGTGGATGGTAGAGAAATCTACAGTGCCAAAGACCTGCGCGTAGGACTTTTTGAATCAACTGACAACTTTTGATCCTTTCTATTACAATTACCGGATCTGATGGCCGGCTTGGGGAGTAACCGATGAAACGTGTGGTAATTACAGGAATGGGTATTGTTTCCTGTCTCGGCAATGACAAGGAAACTGTCACCCAATCCCTGTTGGAGAGCCGTTCCGGCATCGTCTTCCGGGAGGATTTTCAGGAGATGGGCTTGCGTTGTAACGTAGCTGCCCGCCTGGATCTGGATCCCAGCGAGCATATCGATCGAAAAGTATTACGTTTCATGGGTCCTTCCGCCGCTTATGGCTATATCGCTATGGACCGGGCTATTACTGATTCCGGTCTCAGTGAAGATCAAGTTTCCAATGTGCGCACTGGGCTTGTTATGGGCTCAGGTGGCGTATCGGGTCAGATGTTCACAGAAACCATTGACGTCATGCGTGAACGAGGCATCAAGAAGGCCGGGCCCTATCGAGTGACACAGATTATGGCCAGCACTGTATCTGCCTGCCTCGCCACACCTTTTAAGATCAAAGGTACCAACTATTCCATTGCCTCTGCCTGCGCCACCAGCGCGCACAGTATCGGCCACGCTATGGAACTGATACAGATGGACAAACAGGACGTCGTTTTTGCCGGCGGCGCAGAGGAAATGCACTGGTCCATGGCCGGCATGTTCGATGCCATGGGGGCCCTGTCCAGCAAATACAACGACACTCCGGAAAAAGCATCTCGCGCCTATGACGCTGATCGCGATGGCTTTGTCCCTGGCGTCGGTGCGGGCTGCCTGGTAGTCGAAGAGCTGGAACACGCCTTGGCACGCGGTGCAAAAATTTACGCCGAGATTGTTGGCTACGGCTCAACCTCAGATGGCTATGACATGGTGGCGCCGTCGGGAGAAGGTGCTGTCCGGTGTATGAAAATGGCTATGGCCACCACCAATGGCGACATTGATTACATCAACACCCACGGAACAAGTACCCCCGTAGGTGATCTTCAGGAACTGAAAGCCATTAAAGACACCTTTGGCAGTCAGGTTCCTCCAATCAGTTCCACAAAGTCACTGTCTGGTCATGGGCTCGGTGCCGCCGGTGTCCAGGAAGCCATCTTCAGCCTGTTGATGATGGAGAACGACTTTATCTGTGCCTCGGCCAACGTTGACAATATTGACCCTGAAGCAGCCAACCTGCCTATCGTCACCAAACGCATTGACAATGCCAATCTACAACGGGTGATGTCTAATAGTTTTGGCTTTGGTGGCACCAATGCCACACTGGTATTCCAGCGCTACAATTAATCACCTGATTGCCCCGGATCGCCCCGGGGCTGTTGGTAACCCGACTTATGGCCCGAGATCATTTCTCCTGAATGGCAACCTCATCGATCGTCAGACCAACCTTTGCTCCTATCATCGCCCTGCTCGACTTTGCTATTGTCATTGGCTCCAGTGTTCTAGCTTATTCGCTTAGATTTGGGCACATCAATCTCCCAATCAAGTACCAGATTCTGGCTAGTGGTGCAGCACTGCTATTGGTCTTCTGCCTGACAATCACAGGTATCTATGACTCTTGGAGAGGAAGGCAACTTCTGTCCCTGATCAAACGCTATACCCTTAGTCTCGCTCTGGCAATGGCCCTCCTCGCCACCTTTCTGGTTTTCACCAAAACCTCAGAGGAATTTTCAAGGCTCTGGATTGCCTACTCTATGTTGTTAGTGTGGTGTGGCGGCCTTAGCTACCGCTGCGCCCATTTCGTTTACCTTAGACACTTGAGACGCACAGGAAAAAACCTGCGCAAGATTGTGATTATCAGTCCCAATGTCGATCACTCCAAAACTACTTTTACACCAGAGGAGCTCCGCCTAGCTGGTTATCATGTGATTGATTACATCTCCGCTAATCAAATAGAACGATGGGTTCAGGATGGTCGATTAATTGCGGAATTACACCAACGACCAGCCAGCGAAATCTGGCTAGATATGCCACTGAGTATGGGTAGTTTTATCAAGGATATTGTCTACGAATTGCGCCATTCGACGGTGGACATCCGTTTTTTTCCAGATTTTGAGGATATACAACTGCTCAACCATAAAGTCTCCAGCGTCATTGGGCACTACGCCATCGATATCAGTTGCACGCCGCTAAGCGGCTTTAACCGAGTTCTTAAACGGGCAGAAGACCTCTGTATTGGCTCACTAATCTGCATACTCATTGCCCCTGTCTGCCTATTGATTGCCCTGGCTATCAGACTCAGCTCACCTGGTCCCGTCCTGTTCAAACAGTATCGCCATGGACGAGATGGCCGACGCTTCAAGGTCTATAAATTTCGGTCCATGGAAGTCCATGAAGAGACCAGCGGCACCGTCACTCAAGCTCAACAGGGAGACCCCAGGGTAACCAGACTAGGTGCATTTTTACGCCGCACCAGCCTGGATGAACTGCCCCAGTTCTTTAATGTTATACAAGGCCGTATGTCGATTGTCGGCCCCCGCCCCCACGCCCTTGTTCACAATGAGTATTATAAGGACGTGGTGGAATCTTATATGTGGCGACACAAAGT
>SBGI01000235.1 GCA_006227015.1 Gammaproteobacteria bacterium | reverse complement strand
CTGCGTCAGCAATACACCAATGTCGAGCTGGCCTCGAAGGTGGATCGCGGTTCACTGGAACAGGTGCGCAAACTGGTGACGTCCCTGCAGCTACAGCTGGCCGCCAACGAAGAGGAATTGCGTCTTTTCCACAACCTGTTGCAGCCGGGTGGTAGTGAGAGCGGGCTGCAAATTGGCGAATTGATGCTGAAATCGCTGGGGGATGGCCAGGGGATGTCGTACCGGATTGTGATCCAGCAGAAAGACAGCAAACTGAAAAGTGTCAAAATTAATATCAAGGCTGAGCTTGAGGGTGCCCGCAATGGCATTAAGGAAACCCTCTCGCTGGACCAGCTGGATGAAAATGTGGAAACCACGCCGGTTGCGGTCAAGTTTAAATATTTCCATCTGTTAGAGGGGGTGCTGACCCTGCCTGTGGGCTTTGAGCCCAGGGCGATGAAGGTGAGTGTCTGGAAAACCAATGCCAGTGCCAACCCTGTGGAAAGGCGTTTTGACTGGCACGTGGATGAAGCATAGGGGGCAAACCATGCGCAAGAAAAACAATCCGACCAACTTTGCAGCGGGCAGTACCACTCTGATTGCCAGCGGTACCCACGTCATGGGTGATGTGCGCTTTGCAGGCAATCTCGAAGTGGAAGGGCAGATCACGGGAAATATTATGGCGGAAGACGGCGCTGATGCCCGGGTAAGAATTTTGCCCAAGGGCTGTGTGGTGGGTGATGTCAACGTCCCGGTAGTGGTCATTAATGGCCGTATTGAAGGCAATATCTACTCCACGCATCACGTGGAACTTGCTGCCAATGCCGAGGTGGAAGGGGACTTGCACTATGCGCTGATCGAGATTGAGAAGGGCGCCCAGGTGAATGGCAATTTTGTCCACCGTTCCCCGTCAACTGCCCCGGAACAGTTGTCCCCGGTAGAAAATGTTGCTGAAACTGGCATGCAGGACCTAGGTTCGTGATAGAATACTTGACTGGAATGCTTGGGTATTGAGTTGTATAGCACTTCCACGATGAATTCAGGAGTATCCATGTCAGGTATCGCTACATTTACACCCATGCCGTTGTATATCTCAGATGCGGCAGTGGCCAAGGTCAAAAGTCTGGTGGAGGAGGAGGGCAATCCCGATCTGAAGCTGAGAGTTTTTGTTACCGGTGGCGGGTGTTCAGGTTTTCAGTATGGTTTCAGTTTCGATGAGGTCGTCGCTGAAGACGATACCCTGGTCGAAAAAGAGGGGGTTGCCGTACTGGTTGACCCGCTGAGTATCCAGTATCTATCGGGTTCGACGGTCGATTATGAGCAGGGATTACAGGGTTCCCGTTTCACTGTCTCCAACCCCAATGCCGCGACAACCTGTGGTTGCGGGTCATCCTTCTCGGTGTAACACCATGCTGGTTAGCTGTCGCTGGCTGGTCTTGTTTATTACATTTTCCTGGGCGCTCTTTGCGTTGGCAGCTGATACAACCTCTTCCAATGGCCTGGTGGATGGCGAGCGCCAGGAAGTCGCCGGATATCTGGCGCGCATTGAAAAAAATAACCCCGAGGAAGTGGCCGAGGTTCTGCAGCGTGCTGAACAGTTTTTTCTCAATGAAGGTATGCGCCAGGATTTTTCACCCGTGGTGCTGGTATTACATGGCCCTGAAGTGGCCATTTTCTTCAGGGATAACTATCTCCGTTACCGGCCCATTGTCGACCTTGCGGCTAAACTTTCTGCGCTGAAAGTGGTGGATATCAAAGTCTGCGAGACCCAGTCCCACGGTTTGGGCCTGGATTTGAAAACGCTACTGCCATTTGTTGGCACGGTGCCGGTGGGGCCGGTTGAAGAACGCCGTCTTATCGAGATAGAAAAATATATCTATTTTTAGGCATCAGCCAGGGTAGATGGCGCCAAGAATTGCTGCTGACCTCGCTCCGGTAACCGCAGGTGCATTGCCCGGTTTCCCCTTTAACGTCTGTTGTGCCAGCCAGGCAAAGGCGATAGCCTCTACCCAATCTGCTGGAATGCCGATGCTATCGGTAGTCTCGACCTGAACGGGATGCAGCAGGTCGCTTAATCTTTCCACCAGCGCTCGATTGTGGGCGCCTCCACCACACAGAAACACGTCCAGTGACTCTTCACCATGTCGTTTGATGGCGGCAGCAATAGTTTCGGCTGTGAAATCGAGCAGAGTGGCCTGTACATCCTCGGGAGCGAAGGATTGAGTGTGCTTCTGAAGTTGCTGTCTCAACCAGTCGAGATTAAACAGCTCCCTGCCCGTGCTTTTTGGAGGTGGCAGGGCCAGGTAGGGGGTGTTCAATAATTCTGCCAGTAATGCGGGAATGACGGTGCCCTGTCGGCTCCAGCTGCCATCCTTGTCATAGGGTTGCTGAAGGTGGCTGAGTGTCCAGGCGTCCATCAGTCCATTGCCTGGGCCGGTGTCATAGCCTTGTATCGGCGCCTCAGCACTTTTTTCCAACAGGGTGATATTGGCAATGCCACCGATATTGACGATGGCGCGCCTAGCTCCGGGTTGATGGAATACCGCCTGATGGAAAGCGGGCACCAAGGGTGCGCCATGCCCACCAAGAGCGATATCACGACGTCTGAAATCAGCCACAGTGGTGATGCCGGTGTGTTCGGCGATGGTATTAGGGTCGCCCACCTGCAGGCTGAAAGGGTGTCCTTCCTCAGGGGATGGTGGCCGATGACGTATGGTCTGGCCGTGGCTGCCGATGGCGCTAATTGCGGCATGGGAGAGCTGCTGTTGTGTGAGCAGCTGGTTTACGGTGTCGGCAAAACGTAGGCCCAGTTCGCGATCAAGCTGTCCGAGCCGTTGTATCTCGTTGTCGCCGGGCTGAGCCAGGGCATG
>SBGI01000288.1 GCA_006227015.1 Gammaproteobacteria bacterium | reverse complement strand
CAAAATCATCGAATCTTTGCCGATGATGTTTCGGCCACGACCAAAGAAGAGAATCTCTACTCCATGATTTCACAACCCTTCTTGCTGCTGGTGGCCCTGGGCTGTGTGCTGCTGCTGGTGTTGGTCGCACTGTGGGCCGAGCGTCAGCCCATCTGGCAGGAGCGCCTGCGTCCCTATATTTATAGTCTGACTCTCGCGGTTTATTGCACGTCCTGGACATTTTTTGGCGCGGTGGGTACTGCCAGCACCAGCGCCTGGGCTTATGCACCCATATATCTGGGGCCGATGTTGTTGTTTATTGTCGGCACTCCGGTGTTGCGCAAGCTGGTGCACATTGGTGCCCGTCAGAAAACCACCTCCATCGCCGACTTTATCGGTTCCCGCTATGGCAAGCGTCAATTGTTGGCGGCACTGGTAGCGCTGGTGGCTGTAGTGGGCTCAATGCCCTATATCTCGTTGCAGTTAAAGGCTGTATCCATGGCCTGGGATACCCTGGCCGGCCATGAGTCTGCACTGGAGCAGGGGTATATTCTCGACAGTGCGCTGGTGACAGCGTTGTTGATGGCGATTTTCGCCATGGTGTTTGGAACCCGGCATATTGAAGGTCGTGAGCGCAACCGCGGCATGATGGCGGCGCTGGCGGTGGAATCGACTATCAAGATAGTGGCGTTGATCACTCTGGCAGGAGCGGCCCTGTTCATGGCTGCCGGCATGGAATTTGGTCCGCTGCCAACCGGTGAAGCCCTGCTGAAGCCCTGGCTGTCGAATCCGGTCAATCCGCAGTTTGTCACCATGGTGCTGCTGTCGATGCTGGCGATCATCTGCCTGCCCCGCCAGTTTCATGTCACCGTGGTGGAATACCAGGGCTCCAGAGACCTTGAGGTGGCCCACTGGTTTTTCCCTCTTTACCTGCTGATAGTGATTGCTGTGGTATTGCCCATTGCCATTGTCGGCACCCAGCTGTTTGGTGGCGGTGATATTTCGCCGGATACCTACGTACTCAACCTGGCCATGAGCAGCGACTCAGAGTTACTGGCCATCCTGGCTTTTGCCGGTGGATTCTCTGCGGCTACGGGTATGGTGATTGTGGCCACCGTGACCCTGTCCATCATGGTGTCCAACGAAATTATTTTGCCCTTGCTGATGCGCTGGCGGCGGGACCAGTTCCGCCAAACAGCCTTCTTCATGGGACAGCACCTGCGCTGGATTCGCCGGATTTGCATCCTGTCGATTCTGCTGGCCTCCTGGTTCATGTACCGAATGATGGGTGAAGACAAAGAGCTGGCTTCCATCGGTCTGGTGTCGTTTGCCTGTTTTGCCCAACTCGCCCCGGCACTACTAGGTGGTACTTACTGGCGGCGGGGGCACGCTGCGGGGGTCTACGCGGGCCTGGCCGTGGGATTCCTGTTCTGGTGGTACTGCCTGCTGTTGCCGACGCTGTTGCCATCGGGCGACAGCCTTCTCGTTAACGGTCCCTGGCAGCTGGAGTGGCTGCGGCCCCACGCGCTGCTGGGAATGGATTTTCTCGATCCCCTCAGCCATGGCGTGTGGTGGAGTCTGTGTAGCAACCTGCTGATCTACATCGGTGTGTCGCTGATGGTCAAACCTAGGGATCGGGATATTTTCCAGGCCAGCATCTTCGTGGACGCGCCCACTCCGCAATTGTACGGGGAGGACGACTTCGAGTTATCGCCGATTCGGGTGGTCCAGTTGCGGCAACTGATGGAGTCCTTCCTGAGCAGAACCCAGCAGGAAGAAATGTGGCGCGGTTGCGAGGAGCGCTACCAACAGCGTCTGCTGGATAACGACCGCGCACCGGTATTTGTCGTGCGCCGGGTGGAAAAGTACCTTGCCGCTATCGTCGGCGCCGCTTCGGCTCAAAGCGCCATTACCTTGCTGCAGCGTACTGAACCGCTGCAGTTCAGCGATATTGCCGCCATTGTGGGTGGCACTTCCGAGCAGTTGCAATTCAACCGCGACCTGCTGCAAACCACGGTGGAAACCATTACTCAGGGAATCTGTGTGGTGGATGGCGAGCTGCGGGTGGTGGCCTGGAACCGCCGCTATGAACAGATGTTTGAGTATCCGCCGCGACTGCTCTACGTAGGGTGTCCGATCAAGACTGTGTATGAGTACAACGCCCAGCGCGGACTCTATCGGGATTCCGACAATCTGGAGCGCCAGGTTGAGCGACGTCTGTCCCTGTTGCGCAGCGGCGGTTCCCACCGTTTCGAGCGCACTTTGCCCAACGGCACGACCATTCAGGTCGTGGGCAATCCCATGCCCAACGGTGGTTTTGTGGCGACCTACACGGACATCAGTGACTACAAAACGGTGGTCAAGGCACTTGAAGAGGCCAAGGCGACCCTTGAGGATCGGGTGACGCAACGCACGGCGGACCTCTCCAATCTCAATTTCAAACTGGCGGAGGAAAACCGCCTGCGCGCCCGCGCCGAGGAAGAGTTGCGCGGCATGCACGCCAGCAAGAGCAGATTCATGCAGGCTGCCAGTCACGACCTGCTGCAGCCTATCAGTGCGGCGAAGTTGTTTGTTTCGTCGATGCAACACCAGCTGTCCGGTACCGACCAGGCCGGTATGGTGCGCCTGGTAGGGCATGTACAGAAGTCTCTGGAAACTGCGGAAAAACTGATCGCTGCGCTGCGCGAGATATCCGGGCTCGAAGGCGGCAAGATGCAGCCGGATATGAGGCATTTCAGCATCGGCCCGATGCTGCGGGAACTGGCGGCGGAGTTTGGTGTACTGGCCATCGACAAGGGCATAGAACTCCACTTTGTTCCCTGCCAGGCGGCGGTGGAAAGTGATCCCCATTTGCTGCGTCGCATCCTGCAGAACTT
>SBGI01000062.1 GCA_006227015.1 Gammaproteobacteria bacterium | reverse complement strand
CCCAACGACATCAATCCAACAGTAATAAACGTGATGCCCAGACCTTGCAGGCCGGCAGGGACATCGCTGTACTTCAACTTCTCGCGCACACCTGCCAGGGCAATAATCGCCAGCGCCCAACCGACACCCGCACCGAATCCGAAGACGGTACTTTCAGCCAGATCGTAGTCGCGCTCAACCATGAAGAGGGATGCGCCCATAATGGCACAGTTCACCGTAATCAATGGCAGGAACACGCCCAGAGCGTTATAGAGGGCCGGAACATATTTATCGAGAAACATCTCCATGATCTGTACGATAGCCGCAATCACACCAATGTAGCTCAGCAGACCCAGGAAACTCAGATCCACACTTTCCATGCCTTCAATGCCTGTCCAGGTCAGCGCCCCTTCAGCCAACAAATAGGTAAAAATCAGGTTATTGGCTGGTACAGTAATAGTCAGCACCACAATTACCGCGATACCCAGACCAATGGCTGCCTGAACCTTTTTGGAGATCGCCAGAAATGTACACATGCCCAGGAAGAAGGCCAGCGCCATGTTTTCAATGAAAACAGAACGCACAAACAAACCGAGTAAATGTTCCATCAGGCAACCTCCCCTTTCGGTGTATTGGGTGCAATCTTGTACTCAGGAGCTTCAACCTGGGATTTTTTCCAGGTACGCAGTGCCCAGATAAACAAGCCGATCAGGAAGAAAGCACTGGGTGGTAACAGCAGCAAACCGTTAGGGACATACCAGCCTCCAGTACTGGCCAGCGGTAGAACCTCAAGGCCAAACAGCTTACCGGAACCAAACAGCTCACGAATAAAGGCCAGCACCAACAGGATCACACTGTATCCCAAGCCGTTACCGATACCGTCCAGGAAGCTGGGAATCGGTGGATTTTTCATGGCGTAGGCTTCAGCGCGCCCCATCACAATACAGTTGGTAATAATCAGGCCCACAAACACTGACAGTTGCTTGCTGATGTCATAAGCCACTGCCTTGAGGATCTGATCAACCACGATAACCAGTGACGCGATAATGGTCATCTGTACGATAATGCGGATACTGGATGGAATGTGATTGCGAATCATCGACACAAACATGCTTGAAAAAGCAGTCACCAGCGTCAGAGCAACACACATGACAAATGAGACCTGCAGGCTGGAGGTAACCGCCAGTGCAGAACAAATTCCAAGAATCTGCAGTGCAATCGGGTTGTTGTCGAAGATTGGATTTAATAAAACATCTTTGGTTTTCGTCGCCATGATCAGGCCTCCCCTGCACGCAAGTTAGCCAGGAATGGAGCAAAGCCGTTTTCGCCCATCCAGAATTTAATCAGGTTGTCGACACCGCGACTGGTGAGGGTTGCCCCTGACAGTCCGTCTACCTGATGGGATGCCTCAGGACGGGTGTTGTCGACTGTGCCCTTGATAACCGTCAGTACTGCCTTGTTATCTTCGCCGTAGGTTTCCTTGCCAACCCATTTCGCTTTCCAGCTGGGGTTGTCTACTTCACCACCCAGTCCGGGGGTTTCAGCATGCTCATAAAAACCAAGGCCGGCAACCGTGTTGAGATCAGACTCCAGCGCAATAAAGCCATACAGGGTAGACCACAGGCCGTAGCCCTTGATGGGCAGGATGACTTTATCAATGCCCGAATCATTTTCAACAATATAGACAAGGGCATAGTCTGCGCGGCGACCGATTTTCGCGATATCTTCTTCGTCGCTCAGGTCTGTAGACGTTGACGGCACTTTAGCCGCTTTGCGTTGATCGTAACTGGAGACATCAACCGCGTCGCTGAACTTACCGGTTGTCATATCCACAGCACGGGTTGTCACATTGGCGAACTGCTCATCCACGCTGACACCAGGCTTCAGCATGCCAGCGGCTGCCAGGATATTAGTTTTCCGATCAAGGTCCTTGTTCAGCTGCTGTGCTGGGCGCAGCATCACCGCCGCGGTAGAAACAAAGACCGAGCAAACGACACAGAGCGCCAAAGCGACAATAATGGTCTTGGAAATCGAATCGTTACTAGCCACGTGCCACCCTCCGCTTGATATTCGCTTCAACCACAAAGTGGTCGATCAATGGTGCAAACAGGTTGGCAAACAGAATTGCCAGCATCATACCCTCCGGGAACGCCGGGTTAACAACCCGGATCAACACCACCATGACACCAATCAGTGCACCAAACCAGAGTTTGCCTGTATCTGTCATTGATGCAGAAACCGGATCAGTCGCCATAAACACCATGCCAAAGGCAAAGCCACCCATCACCATATGCCAGTACCAGGGCACATTGAACATCGGGTTGGTATCAGAGCCGATCAAATTAAAGAGCGATGACAGGGCAACCATCCCGATCATCACCCCGGCCATAATCCGCCAGGAGGCAATGCGGTTAAGCAACAGCAGTGCGCCACCAATAAAGATCGCCAGAGTGGAGGTCTCACCAATGGAGCCATGCATGTTGCCGAAGAACGCATCCATCCAGGTCATCTGCTGCTGCAACACGTCCATACCCTGTTGTGCAGCCATTGACAGCGCAGTCGCGCCGGTATAGCCATCGACAGCGGTCCAGACCGCATCACCCGACATTTCAGCGGGGTAAGCAAAGAACAGGAAGGCCCTGCCAGTCAGTGCCGGGTTGAGGAAGTTCTTGCCGGTTCCGCCAAATACTTCTTTACCAATCACCACACCGAAACTGATGCCCAGTGCTACTTGCCACAGGGGCATATCGGGTGGGCAGATCAGGGCAAAGAGGATTGAGGTAACAAAAAAGCCTTCGTTAACTTCGTGTCCGCGCACCATGGCAAACAGCACTTCCCAGAAGCCGCCGACAATAAAGGTCACCATGTAGATCGGTATAAAGTA
>SBGI01000033.1 GCA_006227015.1 Gammaproteobacteria bacterium | reverse complement strand
AGTATGAAGCGCTCTTCGAGATGGAAGGCGTAGAGCTGGATATCCGTCGTGATGCTCTGGAAGCCATTGCTGACAAGGCTTTGGAGAGAAAGACCGGTGCTCGCGGATTACGCTCAATCATCGAAAATGTGTTGCTGGACACCATGTACAGCATTCCCTCCACTGAAAATGTCGGCAAAGTCGTGATTGAAAGTGCCGTGATTCGGGGTGAGGCTGAGCCCATGCTGGTGTATGAAAACAGCGAGCCAAAAAAGGCCGCAGCAAGCGACGATTGATCAAAGCCAGCAGGTATTTTCTAAAGGGCTCCTTTCGGGGGCCTTTTTTATTGTTCTCGAAATTATCCGTCAACTTTTACTTGTTTTTATCCGGTGTGTCCCCATATTTGCGGTAAGCTATAAAAATTGTAATTCTCAAGAATGAGGTAGTGAGAATGGGACAGGATACGGTGCACAATGAATTGACCATGTTGCCGCTGCGCGATGTGGTGGTATACCCACACATGGTGATTCCGCTTTTTGTGGGCCGCGAGAAATCAATCTTGGCTCTGGAAGAAGCCATGGCCAACGACAAGCAGATCCTGCTGATCGCTCAAAAATCCGCTGCTGTTGATGATCCCACGCCGGAGGATCTATATCGCGTCGGTACATTGTCATCTGTATTGCAGATGCTCAAGCTGCCCGATGGCACGGTCAAAGTCCTGGTTGAAGGCTCCGAGCGGGTGAAAATCGAAACCATCGACGAATCCCCCGGCTATTTTGTCTGCACCTATGTGCCCATGTCGGAGGAAGATCTCTCAAGCGAGGAAACTGGTGCACTGATGCGATCCGCGCTTACCCAGTTTGAACAGTACGTCAATCTGAGCAAAAAGATTCCTTCCGAGGTGGTCAGCACCGTCGCCGGTATTGATGACCCCAGTCGCTTGGCCGACACGTTGGCCACGCACATGACACTGAGTGTTGAGCAGAAACAGCAGGTGCTGGAGACGGCGACAGTCAATGAGCGCCTGGAAAGTCTGTTGGCGCTGATGGAGTCAGAAATTGAGCTGTTTGAAGTCGAACAGCGTATTCGTGGCCGCGTTAAAAAGCAGATGGAGAAAAGCCAGAAGGAGTACTACCTCAATGAGCAAATGAAGGCGATTCAAAAAGAGCTCGGGGAGGTGGAAGAGGGCGGCAACGATATCGAACAGCTGGAAACCAAGATTAACGAAGCTGGTATGCCCAAGTTTGCCTTTGATAAGGCCAAATCAGAGCTGAACAAGCTGAAGATGATGTCGCCGATGTCGGCGGAAGCCTCTGTGCTGCGTGGTTATATTGACTGGATGGTCAGTGTGCCGTGGAAAAAACGCTCCAAAGTGCGCCATGACCTGCAACGGGCTGAAAAAATCCTCAACGAGGACCACTATGGTCTGGAGGAAGTCAAAGAGCGGATTCTGGAATTCCTGGCCGTTCAACAACGGGTCAAAAAGCTCAAGGGTCCGGTGTTATGTCTGGTGGGACCTCCTGGCGTGGGTAAGACCTCACTGGGTGAATCTATCGCCAAGGCGACGGGCAGAAAATATGTGCGCATGTCCCTGGGTGGCGTTCGAGATGAGGCAGAGATTCGCGGCCACCGCCGCACCTATATCGGTTCGCTGCCGGGCAAGCTGATTCAGAAGCTGTCCAAAGTCGGGGTTAAAAACCCGCTCTTCCTGTTGGATGAAATTGACAAAATGGGCATGGATCACCGCGGTGATCCGGCCTCTGCCATGCTGGAAGTTCTGGACCCCGAGCAGAACAACAGTTTTAACGACCACTACCTGGAGGTGGACTACGACCTCTCTGAAGTGATGTTCATTTGCACGGCCAATTCCATGAATATCCCCGGTCCTCTGATGGACAGGCTGGAAGTGATTCGTATTCCCGGCTACACCGAGGATGAAAAGGTCAACATTGCCCTGAAGTACCTGCTGCCCAAGCAGCGCAAGGCGAATGGCCTTAAAGACACCGAGCTGGATATGGAAGAAGCCGCCGTGCGCGACGTGATCCGCTATTACACCCGTGAAGCGGGTGTGCGTGGGCTGGAACGCGAGCTTGCCAAAATCTGCCGGAAAATTGTGACCCTCTACGTGCGCAAGGACTGTGAGGGCCATCAACTGATTACCAGTGAGCGTCTTGAAGACCTGCTGGGCGTCTACAAATATGATTATGGTCGTGCCGAAGCCGAAAGTCAGATCGGCCAGGTTACCGGTCTGGCGTGGACATCTGTGGGCGGCGAGTTACTGACTATTGAATCCTCTGCCGTGCCGGGTAAAGGCCAGGTTGTTAAGACCGGTTCACTGGGCGATGTGATGCAGGAATCCATCCAGGCAGCGCTGACCGTAGTGAGAAGCCGAGCCAAGGTTTTGGGTATTCGTCGCGATTTCTACCAGAAAGTGGATCTGCACGTGCACGTTCCCGAAGGGGCTACACCCAAAGACGGCCCCAGTGCCGGTATTGGTATGTGTACTGCCTTTGTTTCAGTGCTTACTGGCATTCCTGTGAGAGCGGATGTCGCCATGACTGGTGAAATTACCCTCAGAGGTCAGGTGCTGAGGATCGGCGGACTTAAGGAAAAATTGTTGGCGGCTCACCGCGGGGGTATTCGTACTGTCATTATTCCCCAAGAAAATGAGAGGGACCTCAAAGAGATACCTGAACATATTAAAGCTGACCTTGATATTCGTCCGGTCCAGTGGATTGATGAAGTTTTGGATATCGCGCTCACAGGGAAACCGGAACCACTGTCTGATGAGGAATTTGAGAGAGTCGACAGTGATGATAAAAAATCTGCAAATGAGGCTGTAAGCCGCATAAATACTCACTAAAGCGCTTGACCGCCGAGGGGGCT
>SBGI01000225.1 GCA_006227015.1 Gammaproteobacteria bacterium | reverse complement strand
GGCTTTCTGATTTCGGCATCCAACCCGAAAGTGATCCTGTTCTATATCGCATTCCTGCCAACCTTTATGGATCTGACCGTACTGAGCACTGCCGATATCATGCTGGCATCTGTACTGACGCTGATTGGGTTGATGATCGGTTTGATGGCGATCGCGGTGTTTGCCTCTAAAGCGCGCGGTTGGTTCCGTTCTGAGCGTGCAATGAAGCGCCTGAACCGCAGCGCGGGTTCCATTATGGCAAGTGCGGGTGCCTACCTGGCGCTACGTAACTGATACTTACCACGGGACTATTAGTCCCGCACCTAATCCTTTTGCGAACAGCGGCGAATCATTTAGACATTTAGATCTCGCCGCTGTTTTCTTTGGCCTCTCTTAAGAGCACCGGTATACGCCTGTTTGGTAAAGCGTAACCGGACCGGATGCGCTAAAAATCTTCAGTTATTTCGTATCTGAGATCTATGTCACCGAGACAGCACATAGCGTTCTTTGAATCCCTGTGAATCGATTGAGAAACGTAAGCTACGAGTGGTTATTTTCTGTATGAGCGTAATACTTTTATGTGTGGTGTAAAAAAGCTTGTGCAGATTGAGGTTTGGGTATAAAAGTTAAACATTAAATCCTCATCCGTTGGGGTGCCCAAACCGTCAGTTCTTGATGTGCCAAGCATCTTCCCCAACCTATTTGGACTGACGTATTTCATTCTGTTTTTTCCTTTGTAACGCGTACCACGCGGGGTGTTCGGTGTCTGATCGATATGATCGGGAAACATCTGGCCTGGGGTATTTAAAGTTGTGGAAACCATTTTCTATCCCCTTCGCAAACGTTGCGAAGATCGGGATTGAGGCACGTGTATTTTGATCGAACATTTTATAGAAATTGAGCCCTTTGAGTGGCCATCAATCGGTGCTGCTCTATTTTGTGGCGGCGTCATTGGGTTGGAACGTCAGCTGCGTGGCAAGCCTGTGGGTATTAGAACGGCTTCAATGATCACGCTGGGGACATATATGTTCTTGGCAACATCATATTTGCTCGCGAGTAATCAAATGGATCCCTCACGCGTAGTCGGGCAGGTGATTACGGGTATCGGTTTTCTAGGTGCTGGAGTAATGCTTGCACGAGATGGTGCCGTCGTTGGGGTCACATCGGCTGCGACAATCTGGGTTCTGGCGGCGTTGGGGGTGATGGTCGCGTCTGGCCATCTGGCGGTGGCAATCAAGCTGTCGTTACTCGTGGTGTTGCTTTTGTGGGGCGTGGATTTCCTGGAGCGTCATGTAACGAGTTTAGGGCGTGGGGTACATGCCCACGTTAAAAAGAAGATCAACCTCGGTAGCGAGGTGGGATGAAATTATGTCTGCATTAGCTCATATACAAGGTATGACGGATGACGTTGGTGATGGCACCCTCTTTGCGAAAATTGCTTCTGATATCCGTGAAACAGGTTACAGCATTAATCCATGTGCTTTACCCCCCAGTCTGGTTCATTCTTTGAGTAGCCATCTAGCGGTGATGGATGAGGAGAAGTTTAATGCGGCTGGTATAGGGCGCGACAAAGAGCATATTAGCAACAGCTTTGTTCGACGTGACAGTATCTGTTGGATTAATGGAGATGACGCTGCCGGTCGTCAGTGGCTTGATTGGACCGGGCGGCTTAAAACGTACATTAACCGCAAGCTTATTTTGGGTTTGTTCTCCTTTGAAAGTCACTTTGCGCATTATTCACCAGGCGCGTTTTATAAGCGCCATGTTGATGCATTTCGTGGTGAGGCGAATCGGGTACTGACGATGGTGGTTTACCTGAACCCTGATTGGACCGCTGATGACGGTGGAGAGTTAGTTCTTTACACCAGTGATACTGACCAGGAAGGAATCAAGGTGGTACCTGCGATGGGAACCGTGGTTGTTTTCCTCAGTGAAGAGTTTCCGCATGAAGTGTTGCCCGCATATCGGGATCGTTTTTCGATTGCAGGTTGGTATCGGGTTAACAGTTCTACGGCGGATAGGGTTGATCCGCCTCGTTAAGCTGCATTCGTTATTCACTAAGCGAGATTGGCGACGGGAAGGCTTATAGGGTTTCGTAACTCTGACGATTCAAACTAATTGCGCTGCCTCTTGACCCAATCTTCTTGCGAACAGCGGCGAATCGTTCTGATCTCGCCGCTTTCTATTCCTAAAGACTCCAGAAAATCCTGATGCGCCTCCGGCAGGCTGCGCTCAAACTCTACGTGCCACTGCTGCATATCCTCTTCGCTCATGCCGGTTGCCGCCAGTATCGATACCCATTTCGCTTTATCCATTGTGCGACTATGGCGCAGTTGGGATTCCTTACCCAGCAGCTGAACCACTTTCTGCTGTTGCTGGCGTAGCTGACTGATCTGACTGTTTAGATTGGACAGGTGTTGTTCCAGCAGTTCGGTAGGTGGGGTGCGCTGTTCATCGAGTAACGCCGAGATCTCCTCCAAAGGCAGGCCTGCGTCTTTGTACAAGGTGATCTGCACCATTCGCTGAAGATCCTTATCGGTGTACATCCGGTAATTGGCGTTGCTGCGTGCTGATGGCTTCAGCAAGCCGATATCGTCGTAGTAGATCAGAGTGCTACGTGACAGGCCGAAGCGCTTCATCAGTTGGCCGATGGTGTGCATGAGTAGGCATGGCTCCAAACGTTTTTGCGGCTGTAGTTGTAGGGTAGCCTCGTCGTCATCGTAGGTGATCAGGCTACCGGCAGGCTAAAGCCTGCCCTACAGAATACGTAACGAATCTTTTATAAATCATAACGGCAAACGATCAGGCGCCACAGAACGAGTTTTGGCCTGGTCTGTTTCCAAAAGCCCTTCACTGTAATGCTGGTGGACCAGAGCTAGCGCGTTATCCA
>SBGI01000169.1 GCA_006227015.1 Gammaproteobacteria bacterium | reverse complement strand
GATCCTGCTCATTACGACGACGAGGCTTATGTGAACGCCGGCGCCGCCATTGCGGTGGATGCCCCCTCCCTGTGGGGGCAAGCGGACTTTGTGCTGAAAGTGCGGGCTCCCATGGTTAATCCACAACTGGACCGCCATGAAGTCGATATGATGAAGCAGGGGGCATCCCTGGCCTGTTATATCTGGCCTGCCCAGAGTCCTGAATTGCTTGAAAAGCTCGCTGAGAAGGGCACGACGGCATTTGCTATCGACAGTTTGCCTCGTATTAGCCGGGCCCAGAAAATGGATGCCCTGAGCGCCATGGCCAATATTGCGGGCTATCGGGCGGTCATTGAGGCAGCGAATCACTTCGGTCGCTTCTTTACCGGACAGGTGACTGCCGCCGGCAAGGTTCCACCTGCCAAGGTCATGATTATTGGCGCCGGGGTAGCTGGACTGGCTGCCGTTGGCACCGCTAACAGCATGGGTGCTATCGTGCGCGCCTTTGACACTCGCCTGGAAGTGAAAGAGCAGGTGGAAAGTATGGGTGCCGAATTCCTCGAGTTGGACTTCGGTGATGAGGATGGCAGCGGCGGTGGTGGTTACGCCAAGCAGATGAGCGACGAGTTCATCAAAGCGGAAATGGCGCTGTTTGCGGAGCAGGCCAAAGAGGTGGACATTATTATCACCACCGCACTGATCCCAGGACGTCCTGCCCCCAAACTGATTACCGCTGAGATGGTTGAATCCATGAAACCCGGCAGCGTAATTGTCGATCTGGCTTCCGAGCGTGGCGGTAACTGTGAGCTGACTGAGCCCGGTGTTGTCGCTGTGCATCACGATGTTTCCATTGTCGGTTACACCGATCTGCCCAGCCGTATGGCCAAGGTTTCCAGCGACCTCTATGCCAGCAACCTGGTGCATCTGTTGAGTGACCTGACACCGGAGAAAGACGGCCAACCGGTTGTGGACATGGAAGACACCGTCATACGTGGTTTGACAGTGGTTCAAGAGGGTTCAATTACCTGGCCGCCACCCAAGGTCGAAGTGTCAGTTGCAGCGCCCAAGCCCAGTACCGAGGAGCCTTCCCCAGCGGGTAAATCTCCATCGGCTCCTTCGCCGTTGCGCAAGTGGGGTGGCAAGATTGCTCTGCTGGCGGTAACCGCGTTGGCGCTGCTCGGCGTTGGTGCTTACGCGCCGGAGAGCTTCCTCACCCACTTTACTGTGTTTGTGTTGGCCTGCTTTATCGGCTGGCAGGTGATCTGGAACGTGACGGCTTCACTGCACACGCCCCTGATGAGTGTTACCAATGCCATCAGTGGCATTATCGTGATCGGCGCCCTTTTGCACCTAGCACGTGCTGAAGGTGCTGCAGTCGGGATAATGGCCTTTGTGGCCGTGCTCATCGCCACCATTAATATTGCGGGGGGCTTTCGGGTCACCCATCGCATGCTCAAAATGTTCCGCAAATAAGGGGGTCACACCATGAGTTATGGAATAGTTAGTGTGGCCTACGTTGTGGCCAGTATTTTGTTCATTCTAAGTCTCGGCGGCCTGAGCCATCAGGAGACAGCGCGCCGGGGTAATTACTACGGTGTGGCGGGGATTTTCATCGCTATCATTGTGACTATCGCCAGTTTTGGTGCCAGCGGCATTACCAGTATTGTTTTGGCGATTCTGATTGGTAGCGGCATTGGTCTGGTACTTGCCAACAAGGTTGAAATGACGCAGATGCCCCAGCTGGTGGCCCTGTTGCACAGCTTTGTGGGTCTGGCCGCAGTGCTGGTGGGTTTTTCCGGTTATATCGAACCGTTGATCGTCACCCACGGTGCCGAGCACACCATCAAGCTGATCGAGATCTATCTGGGCATCTTTATTGGCGCCGTCACCTTCACCGGATCGCTGATTGCCTGTGGCAAGCTTGATGCCAGGATACCCAGCAAGGCCCTGACCCTGCCGGGACGCCATTACATGAACCTGGCAGCGCTGCTGGTGACGGTAGTGCTTGGCATTATGTTTGTTGGTGCGGAAAGCGAGGCAACGGGGATATTTGCCCTGATCCTGATGACTGCCATTGCGTCAGTTCTCGGGATTCACCTGATCATGGCTATCGGCGGCGCCGATATGCCAGTGGTGGTTTCCATGCTCAACAGCTACTCCGGTTGGGCCGCGGCAGCTATCGGCTTTATGCTCGGCAATGACTTGCTGATTGTCACCGGCGCCCTGGTGGGCAGCAGTGGTGCCATTCTGAGCTACATCATGTGCCGTGCTATGAATCGCTCGTTTATCAGTGTGATTCTGGGAGGCTTCGGGCAGACCACCAGCAGCTCTTCAGCGGACCTGGGTGACCAGACCATTCAGGAGACTTCCGTGGATGAGCTGGCAGAGGATTTGTTGGCATCTGATTCTGTCATTATCGTACCCGGGTATGGCATGGCTGTGGCTCAGGCCCAGAACGCCGTGGGAGATATCACCAAGTTCCTGCGCGACAAGGGCATTAATGTACGCTTCGGCATACACCCCGTGGCGGGTCGTTTGCCGGGTCACATGAATGTGCTGCTCGCTGAAGCCCATGTGCCTTACGACATTGTTCTGGAAATGGATGAAATCAACGACGACTTCCCGGAAACCGATGTCGTTCTGGTCATTGGTGCCAATGACACGGTGAACCCCGCGGCTGCTGAAGATCCAGGTAGTCCCATTGCCGGTATGCCGGTACTGGAAGTCTGGAAGGCTCGACAGGTGGTAATCCTCAAGCGTGGTATGGCAACGGGTTACTCTGGTGTGGAAAACCCGCTGTTCTTCAAGGAGAACGCCCGTATGCTGTTTGGCGACGCCAAGGAGACAGTGGATAAGATATTGGGTGCCCTCAGGGGTTAACTTCACGATACTTCACCA
>SBGI01000034.1 GCA_006227015.1 Gammaproteobacteria bacterium | reverse complement strand
ATGACTGCGGCATCAATACCCTTGTAAGGCCTGTTTACTGTAAACGGATTTGTCATGCTGACACTGATTGTTCCGATCTGCGCCTTGTTAACGGGAATCGGCCTGCTGTTGCTGGGTACCGGCCTGCTCAATACCCTGTTGGCATTGCGCGGGGGTATGGAGGGCTACACCGACAGCGTGATGGGCATCATCATGTCCGGGTATTTCATCGGCTTTATTGTCGGCACCTTCCTAGCCCTGCCGCTGATCAAGCGCATTGGCCATATCAGGGCTTTTGCCTTCTGCGCCGCCTTCACATCCTGTTTTGCGCTGTTACACGTGGTCTATATCAATCCCGTGAGCTGGTTTCTGCTGCGGGTGGCGACAGGTACCACCCTGGTCATTCTCTATACCGTGATCGAGAGCTGGCTCAACGGTCAGACCGCCTCCAGTCAGCGGGGTAAGGTGTTTGCGGTCTATATGATCGTCAACCTGGTAGCTCTGGCGGCCACCCAGCAGTTCCTGCGCCTGGCGGGAGCGGATTCGTTCCTGCTGTTTGCCCTGGCGGCTATTTTTATCAGTACCAGCGTCGCTTCGGTCACCTGGACCCGCATGGTCCAGCCGGAAGTCAATGATGTCACTCGCATGAAGCTGGCGGCCATCTGGAAGGTGGCGCCTGTCGCTGTGGCCGGCGCGCTGTTTTCCGGCCTGGCCATGGGCGCGTTCTGGGGCCTTGGCGCCGTGTTCGCCAGCCGGGTAGGGCTGGACGCCACCGGTGTAGCCACCTTCATGAGCCTGGCCATTCTCGGCGGTGCTGTTTTCCAGTATCCGTTGGGGCGCTATTCAGACAGCCAGGACCGGCGTCGGGTTTTACTGCAAGTGAGTGCCGCCGGTGCCCTCGGCGCGCTGCTGCTGGCGGCCCTCTCTTTTGCCGGGGGATGGCTGTTGCTGGCCGGTGTAATCTACGGCGGTCTGGCGTTCGCCATTTACCCGGTGGCGGTGGCCCATCTGGTGGATCATCTCGAGCCCGCGGAGATCCTGCCCGGTGGCAGCACCCTGTTGCTGTTGCATGGTGCCGCTGCGGCAGTTGGCCCGGCGCTGGCAGGTGTTCTGATGGAGCTGATCGGACCCCAGGCACTGCCGCTCTATTTCCTGTTGATGCAGATGGGGCTGGCCCTGTTCACCGCCCGTAAACTGACAGTAAAAGTGGTCGACGAGGCGGAAAATCCTTCCCATTTCGTGGCCATGGTGCGGACCACGCCGACGGCCTTGGAAATGCACCCGGAAGAACCTATTGAGGAAGAAAGGCTGTCTCAAGAGGAAGAAGGGCTGTCGCAGCCAGACTCTTAAGATGTGCCGCTAAGGTGTGCTTTTAATGTATACATCTGCCCAAGGGGCGTCTCTGTCGGCTTGCCGATTCCTTGCGGGCCAAGTTGGAGAAACCGGTTATAACCGATAGGACAAAGCCCTAGTTGCGGGTATTTTCCGTGGCTTCCAGCACTTGTCCGGTAAACGCAATTTTTATCGATAAGGATTGTTTTGTCTCACTATTGGTTACATGTAGTACATAGAATTCTTTCCCTACAGTTACCACTTTAATGTCACTGGGCTGGACGGACTTCCAGCTGGCATCCAGTTTTCCCGCCTGATGGCCCATATCTTTAAACGTCATCTGTTGAACGGTTTTAGCGGCAACCTGTTTGGCCCAAGTTTCACTGATGGTCCCGTGGTCGCCGTGTGCCAACGCGAGGCCGGCAGGGGTGAACAGGCTGAGCAAAAGTAGTGTACGCAGAAACAGTTTCACGGTGATCTCCGGCAAGGCTCAGGGTTTTAGCCCGATAATCTGGTAGCGGCCGTTAATAATGAGCTGAATGGCGACAGGCTGGTCACCGGGATTGTTCCAGTACCAGCCATGGGAGCCGTTGAAAGGGGCGGTAAAACTGCCTTTCATGGCGCCGAGGGTGGCAATCGCATAGCTTTCAAAGTAACCGCTGGTATCGCCCTCGGGTTCGCCGTGAAGGTCAAAGTACAGGGGCGCTCCGTCGGTTATCCATTCATAGGTCAGCTTGTCATACCGGTTCATTTGCAATTTATATTCGATACCCTTGTGGGCGGGTACAGTGATCTCGATGACTTGTTGCGAAGTCATCTCGTCAGGCATGGGTTGGGGGGCCACCGGTGCTGCTTCCGCAACCTCGGCTAACAGGGTAAGGCCGAGCTTCTGACCGACCCCGGTGGGATCGACGTTGTATTCCGCCGGCAGAATAAACAGTACCAGAGCGATCGCGGCCAGCACGGTGGCTGCCAGTGATGCCTTGATCAGGGTAGTCAGACTGACGTGGTGTTCCATGTTGTCTCTCTCTGTGATTACTGTAATGTGAAGCCGGCGAGCTGATAACCCATCAGCATCAAACCGGCGCTCATCAGCAGGGTGTTGGCGAGGGTGGCGAAACGTTCAAAGGACGGCAATCGTCGCCAGAAATTGATGGCGATCAGGATAAGGGCCAGTGCGGCAAACTGGCCGAGTTCCACGCCGAGGTTAAAGGCCAGCAGGTTGGTCAACAGTCCGTCTTCGGGGAGATGAAACTCCTGGAGCTTGGTGGCCAGACCGAAGCCGTGAAACAGGCCGAAGATCAACACCGCCCCGCGGGTACTTGGCTGTCGACCAAGCAGCCGTTTGAATCCCCCCAGATTATCGAAACCCTTGTACACCACTGACAAGCCGATAATGGCATCGATCAGGTGAGCGTTGACCTGAATGGCGCCAAGTACCCCCCATAACAGCGTAATACTGTGACCGAGGGTAAACATGGTCACGTACAGCAATACCTCCCGGCTTCGATACAGAAAGAAAATGACCCCCACCAGGAACAGCAGGTGGTCATAGCCGGTCAGCATGTGCTTGGCGCCGATATACAGAAA
>SBGI01000037.1 GCA_006227015.1 Gammaproteobacteria bacterium | reverse complement strand
ACATCGTCTTCGGTAATGCCGTGGCGCTGCAATGCGCGCTGTGCACCCTGCAGAAGACTTTCGGTGATCTGGCTGTTCCAGCGCGCGACAGCAATAGCCACCCGTGCACCATTGATATTAAAACTGCCCTCATCGGGCCGGTATTCACTCATGCTGTTATCCGATTTTTTCTGTTACTGGCAGGCTCACTTGAATGTGGCTGTCAGTCGCAATTAATGTATTCGACCACTTCCAGATCAAAACCGGAAATACCGGTAAACCTGAAAGGCGCACTCATCAGCCGCATTTTGTGCACCCCCAGGTCCATCAGAATCTGGGAACCGGTTCCAACCTGCTGATAGACCACATCAGCCGCACGCTGTGGCTGTGAAGGGAAATTACTGAGCATCTCGTCCACGCTGGCATCGATATCATCGGCAGTTTCCGGATAGTAAATAAATACCACCACGCCCCGGCCCTCTTCGGCCACTTTCTCCATGGCGCGAGACAAACTCCAGCTGCGGTAACCATCACCGGGTTCCATGGCAAACAGGTCCCGGGCTGACTTGTTGATATGCACACGCACCAGTGGCGGCTCACCATTGGCCACATCACCCATGATCAGCGCAAAGTGCTTTTCGTTGCGAGCGCTATCCAGGTAGGTCCTCAGAGTGAATTCCCCATAATGTGTCGTAATGGGGCGCTCGTTAACACAATTGATAGTCTTCTCGGTCACCAGACGATAGTGGATCAGATCGGCAATAGTGCCGATCTTCAGGTTGTGTTTAGCAGCAAATGCCTCCAGGTCGGGGCGGCGGGCCATAGTGCCGTCATCATTCATGATCTCGACAATCACCGCCGCCTGTTCAAATCCTGCCATGCGAGCAAGGTCACAACCCGCCTCGGTATGACCGGCGCGGCTCAATACGCCACCGCGCTCCGCCCTAAGGGGAAAGATATGGCCTGGCTGAACAATGTCCTGGGGGCGGGCATTACTGGCCACGGCGGCCTGTACGGTACGCGCCCTGTCGGCGGCGGAAATACCGGTAGTGACACCCTCGGCGGCTTCAATGGACAGGGTGAAATTGGTGCCGTGACCGGACTTGTTCGCATCCACCATCAACGGCAGATTGAGCTGCTGGCAACGCTCTTCAGACAGGGTCAGGCAAATCAGACCGCGTCCGTGGGTGGCCATAAAATTGATATCTTCCGGCCGCACCATCGTCGCGGCCATCACCAGGTCACCCTCATTTTCCCGGTCCTCATCATCCATCAGGATCACCATTTTCCCCTGACGAATATCTGCAACCAGTTCTTCAATACTGTTCAAAGCCATAAAAATTGCCGTAACTCTTTTTCGTGTATTTGTCTGTCAGGCGTCTGCCGCACCATCGCCCTGCAGCAAGCGCTCCAGGTAACGGGCAATCAGATCCACCTCCAGATTAACGCGGCTACCCGCTTTATAGGTGTCCATCACCGTTTTCTCAAGGGTATGGGGTACGATATTCAGTTCGAACTCGGCGCCTTCTACCTTATTCACCGTGAGGCTAGTACCGTCCACAGTAATAGAGCCCTTGTGGGCGATGTACCTGGCCAGTTCTCTGGGGGCGCGCAAACGGAACCGTTCGGAGCGCGCATCCGGGTGGCGGCTTACCACCTCGCCAATACCATCCACATGACCTGACACCATGTGTCCGCCCATACGTGTTTGCGGGGTCAGCGCCTTTTCCAGATTGACTTTGGTGCCCACCACCCAGTCACCCACGGTGGTCAGGGACAGGGTTTCCGCCGACACATCCGCCACATAGCCATCGCCGGGCATTTCCACCACGGTGAGGCAGACACCATTGGTACTGATACTGTCGCCCAGGGCGATATCACTCATATCCAGATCGTTGGTTTTGATCCGCAATCGCAGATCACCGCCCTTTTCCTCGCGGGCCGCCACTTCTCCAACTGCTTCAACAATACCCGTGAACACCTATGCTTTCTCCACTTGCCTCAGTCACTTCTCATTTAATGCCTTGTGCCGTCATGGGATGAGCCGTAATACGCCAATCATCCCCAACGGGCTGGATATCCACAATCTTCACAGACAGCGCCTCAGACATGTTTTCCAGGGGCAATGCCAGCAACGGTCGAGCCAGATTGCCCAGCAATTTGGGAGCCATGTAGATAATCAACTCATCCACCAGCTGAGCGGCAATAAATGCTCCTGCCAGCTCAGCACCGGCCTCGACCAGAACCTCATTGCATTCACTGGTGGCCAACACCTTCAGTAGCCCCCTGAGGTCTACTTGCCCGTTGCCGTCATCCAGCACTACCACCTCGGCACCCGGCAGGTGCCCGTTTTGCACACTGGCTACCAGCGTGTCACCGCCATCCGTCAACAATTGCGCATCCCGCGGAGTACGAAGCTGACTGTCCACCACCACCCTCAGGGGCTGATCCCGAGCAATATCTGCCGCATTTTCCAGGTTCAGCTCTGTGGGCCTCACGGTGAGGGCCGGATTGTCGTGTAGCACGGTTCCCACGCCGGTAATAATGGCAGAACTCCGCGCCCGCAGACGCTGCACATCACTGCGGGCAGCGGGGCCGGTAATCCACTGACTCTCGCCACTGGCCATGGCAGTGCGGCCGTCCAGGCTCATGGCCAGTTTCACCCTGACCCACGGCAAACCATACTGTTGCCGCTTGATAAATCCGGGGTTTAAAGCTGCGGCTTCCTTTTCGAGCACCGGGCCGTCGACCGATATACCCGCCTGACGCAGTGCCTCCAGCCCTCTACCGGAGACGTTTGGATTTGGGTCCTGCATGCCGTAAACCACCCGGCTGACACCAGCTTTGATCAGGGCGTCTGCACAGGGTGGCGTGCGTCCCTGGTGACTACAGGGCTCCAGTGTCACGTACGCGGTGGCACCCCT
>SBGI01000039.1 GCA_006227015.1 Gammaproteobacteria bacterium | reverse complement strand
CTTGTCGATGGCCACCTCAAAGGGCAGGTCGGTGGTTTCGGTTTTCTGAGTGGAGGCTGCAGCACCGGGCAGGGCGGCGACATTCGCCGCTTCGGCAGCCGTTTTGGCGCGGATATCAGCACCGTCCACAGCAATGGCGGCCAGTCGCACTTTGCGGGCCAGTAGGGCTTTCCAGTCGAGTACGAAGTTCGCGTCGTTGAAGCGCACATCGGGTATGCCGGCGCTGTCGTCAATGCCGGAGAGAGAGGTGGTGCCGGCGTGCACTGCCAGGTTGGGGAAAAATGACCAGCCGAGGTCTCCTTCCATTTTCAGCTCTATGCCATTGTCCCGGGCCAGTTTTTCCAGTTCAGGCTTGTAGCTGTTGGGATCGACACCGACCAGCAGGAAGGCGATACCGCCAATCACCACGACAATCAGAAGTACTGCTACCAGCAATACAATTTTCAAAAATTTCATGGAATTGTCTCCCTTCCCCCAGGATTAAATTGGTCATTGCGGGAGTCATGTTACCCGCAATGACCAAATTTGTTTACCGGCGACAATCGCCGACCTGAGAGTTAGAAGCTGAAGCGGGCCCCCAGTTCCAGGCTGAGTGCAGATTCAGGTGCGACATCACGCAGGAAGGAGGTGGCGTTGCGGATATCGTCGTCCAGCAGGTTGGTACCTTTCACAAACAACAGCCACTCTCCGGAGGCGGTATCAATGTGATAGTGCACGTGGGCATCCAGTCGAGTGTAGGCATCCGTCTCCGTTTCGAAGTCGCCGGCGTGGCTCTGTTCATTGGCCTGCGTCAGACGCATGCCTGCACTCCAGCTGTAGGCCGTGTAATCGAGGGCCGCACCGTAGCGCAGTGGCGGAATGCGAGGCACGTCACCGCTCTTGTCGAGTTTGGCGCGCACATAGTCGCTGAACAGTTCAATTTCCCAGCGGTCGCCCATAGGAATGAGCAGTGAGGCTTCAATGCCTCGGAAGGTGGCATCTTCCTGCTGGTACTGAAAAATAGGCAGTTCCTCATCAGGGTGCTCAACGCCGGTATTTTTCTTGAAGATGAAGTCATCGATCTGGTTGTAGAACAGGTTCAGGCTCAGTTCCACCGGACCTTCGTAGCGATACCCCGCTTCAAAGTTGTGACTGGTTTCCTCGTCGAGGTTGCGGTCGCCTAGATCAAAGGACTCACTGGCATGGTGCGGACCATTGGACAGCAGCTCTTCAATGGCGGGAGCCCGTTGAGCTCGGGTCAGTCCAAAGCTCAGGACGTGTTCGTCGGTCACTTGCCATAGCGCTCGAGCAGACAGGCTTTGGGTATTGTGGCTGATCTCCGATTCAGCTTGCGGGTCAATGGTCTGGCGGTCCAGGCGAAGGCCCAGCTCGTAGCTCCAATCATCCCGCTGGGTTTCCCCGGTCCAGAAAATGCCACCCTGTTGAATATCGGATTTGGGGATAAAAGCTTCCTCGCCGATGGCAGCGAAGCGGCGATCTTCGAGTTGTGCGCCGATAGCGCCGTTCCAGCCAGCTATTTCAGCATGCAACAGTTCAAAGCGGCCCTCGAAGGCTTCGTTGGTGAATTTGGTACCTTTTTCACCACCTTCAATTTCCAAGTGCTCGTAATCGCTGTATCCGAGGCGGAAGCGGCCCAGTTCAAACCCCGGCAGGATATCGGCCCATTCACCTTTCAGGTCCACACGGGTCTGATCCATGTCGATATAGACCATCTCTGGCTCTTCATCGTGGTGGTCATCGTGTCCGTGTTCAGCAGTCGGTATACCGTAAAGGTTTTCCGTACGGCTCACGGCAATTCCCACAAAACCGTCTTCACCTACCCAAGAAAGACCGCCAGTGCCACTGTGTGCCTGGGTGTCGGTATTGGCAATAAAGCCGTGGGACATATGCTCTTCCGGGGGTTCACCCGGCTCTGGCTTCTGGGCGTAGCCTTCTACTTCCAGGTCGTTACTGTCACGGTACATGCCATCCAGGTGCCATGCCCAATTGCCTTTGCCACCTTCCAACAAAAATACGTTGCTGTTCTGGTCGTTGGCGGTGTTGTGACGGTATTCCACGGCGCCCCGTATTTCTTCCGGGACGGTGTCTGGCACTCGATTGTCGATAACGTTGACCACGCCGCCGATGGCACCATTGCCGTAGCGCAGGGTGGCGGGACCGCGCAACACTTCAATGCGCTCGGCCACCAGGGCCTCGGTGGCAATGCTGTGGTCACCACTGGCGGTTGAGGCGTCCATGGTGCCCAGGCTGTCTTGCATCACGCGGACACGCCCTCCGGTCTGGCCACGAATCACCGGCTTGCCGACACCGGGGCCGAAGCCGGAGCTGGTGACACCGGGCTCATCCTTGAGGGATTCGCCGATAGTGGCTGCAGCCTTGTTGCGCAGCTCTTCACCACTGAGCACGCTGACAGCCTGGTTAATACCGGCGGCCTGTTCTTCGAGTGGTGAGGCAGAAACGATCACTTCATTAAGTGTTGATTGATGCTGATCCTGTGCGGATACAGTAATGGGCAGACTGGCGACGGCCAGTGCTACCATAAAATAATTCTTCATGGTCTAGCTTCCCTAAAGCAGAGTTGGGTAAAAATTGAATGGTTTTGTCAGCTCAACTCAGGGAAGGGGGTGCGCGGCTATTTTCCGGGGCAGCACTGTAGCTGTGGATGGCGGCGGAAGCTGCCGTATGTTCTGCGGCGACCGGGATAGTCGCCGGGAAAGTCAGCGGGTTACTTTGCAGTGCGGCGTCGTTGTTATGAGAGCTGTGGCAGATTTCACAACTGACATTGTCGTTGTCCAGGTGAATATGGGCAGCAGCTACCTCGCTCACCCACAGAGTGGTGAGCGCCAGCAGGCAAGCTATGACAATGTTCGGGGTTCGCAACTGCATCAATAAATAGTCCGTAATCGATCGGGAAGTGTAATCACTTTGCGATGCCTGTGGAAGGGC
>SBGI01000297.1 GCA_006227015.1 Gammaproteobacteria bacterium | reverse complement strand
GATTCCTGCTTTCGAACCTGGATGGTTTTGATCCCGCTACAGACCTGGTGGCCATTGATGAAATGCTGGCTCTGGATCAGTGGGCTGTAAGACGAGCAGACAAGCTGCAGACAGAGATTCTGGCCGCCTATGAGAACTATCAGTTTCACCATATCTACCAGAAGCTGCACAACTTCTGCGTAACGGATATGGGAGGCTTCTACCTGAATATCATTAAGGATCGTCAATATACCTGTCAGAAGGATTCTCTGGCGCGCCGCTCTGCTCAGTCGGCGATTTATCACATCGCCGAAGCCTTTGTACGCTGGATTGCACCTATTCTGAGTTTCACCGCTGACGAGATCTGGAGCTACCTCCCGGGAGAGCGTTATGACTCCGTATTCCTGCAGGAATGGTGGGCGTTACCCAAGGTAGAGGAAGGCGGTATTTCCGATGCAGACTGGACACTAATCTCAAAGGCCCGTAATGCAGTAAACAAAGTGCTGGAAGGCAAAAAAGAGGTTGGCATCCAGAAGACGTTGGAAGCGGAAGTTTCCCTGTACGCGGAAGCAGAGCTCGAAACTGCCTTGGCTAAACTCGGTGATGAGCTGCGATTTGTGCTGATCACTTCTGATGCGCTGCTCAAACCTATCAGCGAGTCTGGTAGCGCCGAAGCCACAGAAATGGAGGGTTTGAGGCTTTCTGTCGAAAAGACCGGTTATGAAAAGTGTGTGCGTTGTTGGCACCATCGATCGGATGTGGGAGCCAATCCTGAGCACCCGGAATTATGTGGTCGGTGTGTAGAAAATGTTGAGGGTGCTGGTGAGCAGCGCCTGTATGCCTGAGTTGGCGTGCCAATGACATCTCCAGGCTGGTCTGTTATACGCTGGTATTTACTGGCAGTTGTGGTCATTGTTTTTGATCAGTGGACCAAGCAGTTGGTCTCAAGTCAATTTCAGTATGGTGAGACCCTGAGTGTGACGCCGTTCTTTAATCTCACTTTGGTACACAATTTAGGTGCTGCGTTTAGCTTTCTTAGCAATGCCGGGGGCTGGCAACGCTGGTTTTTTACCCTGCTGGGTTTTGCTGTTAGCCTCTTTATCATCCTGTGGATGTGGAGAATCAAGCACTCACAAAAGCTGCTTGGTATGGCTCTTGCCCTGGTGCTGGGCGGTGCGCTGGGGAATGTGTGGGATCGCATGGTGCTCGGTTATGTGGTCGATTTTATAGATGTGTACTATCTGGATTATCACTGGCCAGCATTCAATATTGCCGATTCGGCGATTACCTGCGGAGCGATATTACTGATACTGGAAAGCCTGTTATCCGGAAAGGAGAATGGGGTGGAGGATACAAAACATGAGTGACCTGTCAGATATTTCTGAATTGCCAGTGGGGCCAAATACCAAAGTCACTTTGCACTTTTCCCTGGCGCTGGAAGATGGTTCGGAAGTGGACTCAAACTTTGAAGCCAAGCCAGTAACATTCGTGGTCGGAGATGGAAATCTGCTGCCAGGTTTTGAAGAGGCTCTGTTTGGTCTTCATCCCGGTGAAGAAGCGACTTTTGATATCAGTCCAGAGCAGGGTTTCGGGCCCCATAACTCAAGTAATATCCAGCGCTTTTCCCGCAAGGATTTTGACGAGGATGTGGAGCTGGAACCAGGGTTGATGCTGTCGTTTGCCGATGCAAACCAGGCGGAGCTGCCGGGTGTGGTGACTCAAGTGGATAGTGACACTGTAATGGTCGACTTTAATCATCCACTAGCCGGGCACACGATCACTTTTGCCGTCAAAATTGTCGATGTGGTAGCAGCGGTGACCCACTGATGGAGATCAGGCTCGCAAATCCCCGAGGGTTCTGTGCCGGTGTTGATCGGGCAATCGAGATTGTTAACCGCGCACTCGATATATTCGGTGCACCTATTTACGTGCGACATGAAGTTGTCCATAACAAGTTTGTCGTTGACTCGCTGAGGCAGCGTGGCGCAGTGTTTGTGGACGAACTGGACGAAATTCCGGATGGTGTGATCGTTATCTTCAGTGCCCATGGCGTCTCTCAGACTGTCAGAACGGAAGCGGAAGAACGACAGCTCAAGGTTTTTGATGCTACGTGCCCTCTGGTTACGAAGGTGCATCTGGAAGTGGTGCGTTATAGCCGGGATGGTCGCGAATGCATTCTGATCGGGCACCAGGGCCATCCTGAAGTTGAGGGGACCATGGGGCAGTACGACACCAGTCAAGGTGGCAATATATACCTGGTGGAAAACGAAGAGGATGTTGCCAAACTCAACGTAACGCAGCCTGCTAGTTTAAGTTATGTCACTCAAACGACTTTATCCATGGATGATACGGCGAAGGTGATTGACGCCCTGGTCGCCAAATTTCCAGCGATTACCGGTCCAAAAAAGAACGATATCTGTTATGCCACACAGAACCGGCAGGATGCAGTGAAGCAGCTTGCCCTGGAGTGTGATCTGGTTCTGGTTGTCGGTTCCCCCAATAGTTCAAACTCTAACCGGCTGAGAGAGCTGGCTCAGCGCTGTGGTTCGAATGCCTACCTGATTGACAGGGCCGAGGACATCAACCCTGATTGGTTTAAAGGAAAGCAAAAAGTCGGGGTTACAGCGGGTGCTTCAGCCCCGGAAGTGTTGGTTAAAGATGTTGTAAACACCCTGAAAAAGCTGGGTGGTGTCGAGCCCATAGAGGTTGAAGGCAGGGAAGAAAATATCAGTTTTTCCATGCCAAAAGAGCTTCGTTAGAAAAATATGAGATATTTTTTTTAAGCTGAAGAAGACCGCCTATCGGATTTTTCGACCGGTATGTCTAAGTCAATAGTGACTCGTCTTGCTATTTGTCCGTTAGTCGGAAGTGTGCGAAACACTGAAATTGATTTGCTATAGAGGCGACATGGATACAAAAACAAGGAACAGAGGTTTCACCATCATTGAATTGATGATCACCGTCGCA
>SBGI01000040.1 GCA_006227015.1 Gammaproteobacteria bacterium | reverse complement strand
TCCAGTTCGTTGGTCATAGCCACAGCGGTCGGTACTTTATTAAGCAGCTGCCAGCAATTACCTGAGAAGCCCAAAATCGCTACCGGCAAATTGCCTCCTTGGGACCTGGGAGAAATCCACCAGACCTTCAAGATTTCATCCACTTCTGACTCGGGGCCGGGATCTCTCAGAGAGGCTATCAGTCTGGCAAATACCTCTCCAGGCACGGACCGGATCGTTTTTGAACATGTGGGTGATCTCTATAGAGTGCCCCAGACCATTTACCTGGAAAGCCCTCTACCGAGCATCACGGATAACCTCCTAATCGACGGCTACATCAAGGATATGCTCTGGAAAGCCAGCGGAATTGTTCTCGATGGCCAGAACCGATACGGGATTTTGCTCATTGCCCCAGAGGCAAAAGTGAAAATAAAACATCTCACGCTCCAAAATGGACAATCTGCGAATGGTGGCGCCATTCGAAATAACGGCGAGCTGGTGGTGGAAGGCTCGACGTTTAATAGCAATATCGCTTCGGAAAATGGCGGCGCCATTTTTTCTGAGGGGCCACGTGCCATCATCTACAACAGCACCTTCTACGAAAACTCTGCCAAAAACAGTGGGGGCGCCGTCTATTTTGCCAATGGGACCAACCAACTTGTGCACACCACCTTTTCCTGGAACACGGCTGAACATGGTGGTGCTGTATTCAACAAGGCCTCTCTCGGGCTGAGCAATTCGATTCTCGCCAACAGTGACATTGGCGAGGACTGTTACTCCGACGGACTGATTACCGCCAATATACAAAATACCATCGAATCCAATTCCGGCTGTGGCCAACCGCATTCTTCCCAAGACCCCAAACTTGCCAAACCGGGTTACTACAACGGCCCGGTGAAATCGATCCCTATCAGCACCGCTTCCAATGAGTTCAATTGGGGCGATAACAAGGCCGCTGTGGACGAATACGGAAATTCACTGGTTTGGGACCAGCGGGGAAACGGCGATCCCCGATACGCTTGCGGGATTGCCGATATTGGCGCATTTGAAGTCCAGCCCGCGATCAAAATGGAGGTCGACACCTTATCCGATCAGGAAATAAGAGGCTGTACGTCAGCCAAAAACGACTGTTCGCTGAAGGGAGCAATTGCTCTGACCAACCACAGCTCCCGATATTCGAGAATTACTTTTGACAAGGTCGTTTTCGATTCTCCCGCCACCCTGCTTCTGGACGACTCGGTAGTCGTCCACAAAAATCTCTCTCTGGATGCTTCAGATGTGGCAACTGTCACGCTTAAATCCAATCTCCCTTCGCTCAATACCGAAAACGACGATATTCAGGTAGAAACCATCAATATCCGCATTGCCAAGTAACGGCCAAAGATATTGAGACACCCAGCAGCCTTGTGCCCAGAACTGGCAGACAATAATTCCACTCCTGAGTAACCGACTGAGCACAATTTTCCATGGGACGAGATATCAAAAAAAACGGCGGGCTAAGCCCGCCGTTTTTCAAGATCACCTTACTAGGGAGCCGGGGGATATTGCTCATCCGGTCCCAGGGTGTCACCACAATTCAGTGACGGGTCATTTTCAACATATTGACCAAGCACCCCGTGGTAGAAGGAGGCCAGATCCAAAGTGGCTTCCAGGTTTGGATTCTGCTTCAGGCTCCTGTTATCCAGGTAGTCTCCTGTTCCATTGAAGCCAAGGTCAGCCAGCAACTCCTGGGACTCGTGAGCCACATCCGCTGCATATGGACAGCTGTAGGCACCCGCCATCTGGTTGGCCAGGAAGGGCAGCAGGTAACGGGCCAGCTTGTAGGCCATGTCACTGGAGTGGTTTTTCTTCGGATTGTTCAGGTCTCTGGAAGACATCACCAGGACTGCCTCTTCACAATCGGTATTTGAGCTACCGTCGTAGACGTCGCCATCATGATCGCCGTGAAGAACCAGCTCACCGATAATAATGTGGTTTACACCTCCATCATCGACCAGGTGAATCGGGTCAAGAGGCGGGTTCGAGGCCTCGGTCAGCACTTCGTCGATAGTCCAGTGACGGTCAAAGACTCCTCCCAGGTACTCACCGGTTGCCTTGTCAAACTGGTTACCGTTACTGCATGAGCTCCAGTTTTTCCAGTAGCCGGGCGTCCGCGCGTCACCTTGTGGGGTCACGTTATTGACCACAAAGTTGATCACTTCACCCACTCCAACCTGGAAGTCGACGCAACGGTTGCCCAGGTCTTCCGCAGGGGCATCCGGGTTGTAGACCTCCCACAGTGCACCGGTTTTCGCACCGACAAACGGCAGGTCGGTATCACCGACACCATCTGGCGGCTCAGTGGTATCCACTGACCAGAAGGCTGTCATACCCGCAATCAGACCGGTTTCACAGATAGTGTAGGTAGTGTTGGGGATCAACTTCGCACCACCAAAGTCAACCGGATTGGGAGGAGTGGAATCAGTCTCGTTCAGGCTTTCCGGTCCTGTCAGAGTGAAGTTGAAGGTCTCAGTGGTCACCAGGGTGCCATTGAAGTACTTCAACAATTCCACCATACCGCGGGCAGTATTGGTGATGGTACAGGTTACTTCGTCAGCCAATCCGAGGGTGACGGAGCTACCGGATTGACCCGCATAAGCACCACCGCTGTCTTCACAGCTCCAGGAACTGGCGTCATAACCATCTGGACCGTTTTCAGCCAATGCGTAGGCATTGTTGGCGAAGACGACAGTCAGGGTGTCAGAACCACCAGCCACGGATTTATCACGGGTATCGAATGGCGCACTGGCATCCGCTGTCAGGGTCCAGTCATCGGCAACAGCACTACTCCAGGACGGATCACCGTTGTTGACGACTTTCACCAGCTTCAGTTTAGGTGCAATGTCATCGTTGGTGATGGTACAGGTGACTTCCGCCGCCAGCGCCAGGTTCACTGTACCGGCATTGTAGGCACCACCGTCGCCGTCACT
>SBGI01000041.1 GCA_006227015.1 Gammaproteobacteria bacterium | reverse complement strand
AAATATTCCAGCTTTTTCTGCTCGGTCAGGGCATTGCGCTGGACAGGTATTTCCATACGGTTACCGCTGCCCAGCACCCCCTCCCGCAGCTTGCCATTCCCTTTATTGCCAACCAGCCGGTAATGACTGTCTCCGCAATACAAGGACGGCCCATCCAGGCGGCAAACACTGTCAGGGGAAGAGCTTCCGCTCTGCGCGGGACTTTTCGGCAACACTGCCACAGAGGCCTTAGTGCGCACCGGCATAGCAAGCTCAATCCCCAGTTTTGCCGTCGGTCGCTTCAGCAGCAAGGCCTGGGTCAATTCATCATTGCGCCGGAAGTCATAGAAGGCGGGCAATTTGTTGCCCTGCCCCAGGGCCTTCAACTCGCAGTAAATCTGTTCATAGTAGGTTTCTGCCAGCAGCAAACAGGTTTCGTCGCCCAACCCCGGCAGGGAAGCCCCTGCGAGCCATAACCACAACACCTGTTTAAGCAACCTTTTCACTCTCGCTCCTGCTCTCTGCCTGCATTTTGCAGATACTTAACCATTGATCGCAACTAGGCGCAAAATATCGGCCCACTCCCCGGCGTATATTTACGGCACCCCGACAACGCCTTAGACTGTAGCGAATTCCTTATCGAAGGCGTTTAGATACAGCGAGTTATGACCCAAGCCCTTATTCGCCTTCTCCCGCCCCTGTTCTGTCTCGCCCTGGCGCTGCTGACCTACTGGCAGCTGCCCCACCTGAAAACGGAACAGATTTCCCTGCTGACGCAACTGCCTTTTATCGTCTGCGGCCTTGCCGCGTTCATGGCGGTATTGGCCAATCGCTCCCGGGACCTGGGGGGTGCTGGCACCATGTTGCTGGGATACTGGCTTATCAGTGCGTTTATGCAGGCACCCCTGAACAGCGAACCCGCCGGTCAGGTCTTCGCCCTGACCTCCCTGTGCCTGCCCGTTCTGCTGGGGCTGTTTATTATTCTGCCTGACACCGGCTGGCGTCACCCGGGGTTCCTGGTTCTGTCCGCCTTTATATCCATCTTCGTGCTGATTGTGATCAGCCTGTTCCAGTGGCAGCCCCTGTGGTTTGCCAAACTCATGCCCGGCGCAGGTAATCCTGATTTGCTGAACCTTAAAATATCCTCCCTGTCAGGGCTGCTGTTTACCCTGGCGTTGGTGCTGGGAGTATCGCTGCCCATACTGCAGAAAGAGCAACTCGACACCAGCATGCCCGGCTGTGTTCTGTTCAGCTTTATTACCCTGGGCTGGTTTGATGTCCCACAGATCTCTTCCATTATGTTTTCAGCGGCGGGACTACTTCTGATTATCAACCAGACCCATAGTCTGCTGAACATGGTGTACCGGGATGAGCTGACGCAGATCCCCAACCGCCGCGCTCTGCTAAGGGATGTTCGCAGCATGGGCAACACCTACGCGCTGGCAATGGTCGACGTCGACCATTTCAAAAAAATCAACGACAACTACGGACACGACGTGGGCGACCAGGTACTCAAGGCGGTGGCGGCAAAACTGCGCAGGGTTTCCGGTGGCGGGAAAGCCTATCGCTTTGGCGGTGAGGAATTTTGCGTGCTGTTCAGGGGCCGCCACACGGAACAGGTGCTCGACTTTCTCGAGGACCTGCGCAGTAATATTGCCGAGTACGACATGACCACCCGCGACAAGAAAAGTCGCCCGCGCACCCAGAAAAGCGGGGAGAAAAAACGCGGGGCTTCCCGCCGGGATGGCAACATACGGGTTACCGTCAGCATGGGGGTTGCCGACTCCCAGGACGCTTTACATTTTGAAGGCCTATTAAAAGCCGCCGATAGCGCCATGTATCGTGCCAAGGAAGGCGGCAGAAACCAGATTAAAACTTGCTAGATCGATTTCCCAGCGGGCGACTTAGATCACTTCTTGGGGCGCACGTACAACACCAAATTATGCCCAACCAGTTCGTAACCACTTTTATCCGCGATCTGTTTCTGCAGGGCTTCAATCTCGTCACTGTGAAACTCAACCACCTTGCCGGTATCCACATTCACCATGTGATCATGGTGCTCACCGCGATCCATCTCATACACTGCAGGACCGTTGTCAAAGTTGTGGCGAGTGATTAATCCGGCGCTTTCAAATTGAGTCAGCACCCGATACACCGTGGCAATGCTGACATCGTCCCCGGTTTCCATCATCTTGCGATAAACGTCTTCGGCGCTCATGTGACGATCGCCACTTTCTTCGAGGAGTTGCAAGATTTTCAGACGCGGAACTGTTACTTTCAGTCCGGCCTTACGCAATTCACGGTTTTCATCGTTCATTCCTGTAACGCCTCTTCTATACACTGGATGGATTCGGTATTATCGCCGTTCGCTGAAATGACTGGAACCCCACGATGCACTTTACTGCGCGATTGAGCTGTTGCCTGGCCCTGATGGTCTCCCTCACGGGTTGTTCAGGTATCTCCATGCCCAGCTTCAGCATGCCAAAACTGCCGAGTATTCATAAGTTTGATATTCAGCAGGGCAATGTGATCACTCAGGATATGATAGACCAGCTCAAACCTGGCATGACCAAATCCCAGGTGCGGTTCATTATGGGCACGCCTCTGGTTGCCGATACTTTCAACGAAAACCGCTGGGATTACTACTACAGCCTGTATCCTTCGGAAGGTGAAGAGGTCCGCGAACAGGTCTCGATTTTCTTTGAAGACGAAAAACTGGTGGGTTTCCGCGGCGATTTCATTCCTTCAGCCCTGGCCCCTCCGCCTGCAGAGCCCCAGGTCACGGACCAGGAAACTGACGCCGAAGCCGCGTCTGAATAATTACTCGCTGGACCCCTGCTTGGCCTTTTCAGCCCGGCGTTTTCTGACTTCCTTGGGGTCGACCAGCAGCGGACGATAAATCTCTACACGATCACCCGCCTGCAGTACCTGTTCTTTGGGTGGTTTCAGGCCTTTGCTGCCCAGTGACTG
>SBGI01000151.1 GCA_006227015.1 Gammaproteobacteria bacterium | reverse complement strand
GGCAGGAGCATAAACAGGCCGATCATGCGGAAGGCATAGAGAGAGGCCAAACCAATGAGGCTTTTACGTTCCAATGGGTTCATGGGAAATACAGCTGTGGTCAGAAAGGGGGCATTATAAAGGGGTATAACAGTATTCAGTAGGGGCAAACTAGCGATTTGCTATTTCATGTTTTTTATCAACCGCTTGATTACATGAGGCAACGTACCCGACCATTCAGCTACATTACTGCAGAGAGCGTTCTTTAACTTTTTATCCGATAAAACCGAGAATGGAGGGCGCTTGGCCGGTGTTGGATATTGTTCAGTGGAAATTGGCAATATGCCGGGAACCGGGTAGCCGGGAACAGAAGCTTTAACAACATCAAAGATAGCTTTAGCAAATTCAAACCAACTACAACTTTTACCACCTGAAAAGTGATAGATACCCGATGGTAATTGTGCTTCAGACATTCTGATAAGGTTGGCGGCCAGATCCCCCGCATAGGTTGGCGAACCGTATTGATCCGACACTATTGAGAGCTCTTTTCTTTCCCTGCCAAGCTTCAACATGGTTTTAACAAAATTATGGCCATATTCGCTGAAAACCCAGGCAGTGCGGACAATCAAAAAACGATCAGCCCGTGCCGCATACTCTTCTCCAAGCAGCTTGGTCTGGCCATAGACCCCAAGCGGATTGACTGCGTCCGATTCAACATACGGCTTTGGTGACGCTCCATCGAATACATAATCGGTAGAAACCTGTATCAATAGCGCACCCACTTTGTTTGCGGCCTTCGCAAGGTAGCTTACCGCCTCACCGTTGATACAGCGAGCCAGCTCGGGCTCACTTTCAGCCCTGTCTACAGACGTAAATGCCGCAGTATTAACAATAACATCCGGCCGACACTCAACAACCAGCTCTTCAACGGCCTTTTCATCAGTGATGTCCAGATCGCTTTTCGTCAGAGCCACAAAGGTATGATCGGAATGACTCAACCGATCAGCCAGGCAACGACCCAATTGCCCATTGGCACCTGTGATCAGAAACTTCATGACTGGCAGAATTCTTTGAAACCGGATGCAGAGGCATCCTTGTCAGAGAGCTGGATCTCAAGACCACCCGGCCAGTCAATGGCAAGATCCGGATCATTCCAGAGAATTACTCCCTCATCATCAGGAGCATAGTAATCGGTACATTTATATTCGAAATCAGCAAGCTCACTCAGTACCAGGAAACCATGGGCAAAACCCGGCGGCACCCAGAACTGGCGCTTGTTGTTCTCATTCAAGATAACACCGTGCCAAAGACCAAAAGTGGGAGAATCACGCCGCAAATCGACTGCGACATCAAAAACCTCACCCCTGACAACACGCACCAGTTTTCCCTGTGGGCGACGGACCTGAAAATGAAGCCCTCGTAAAACCCCCCTTGTGGACCGGGAGTGGTTGTCCTGAACAAAAGGCAAGTTGATATTGGCCAATTCTGCATAACGGGAGGCCTGAAAGGTCTCAAGAAAAAAACCACGTTGATCCCCAAACACGCTGGGCTCGATAACGACACAATCCTTTATTCCTGTCTGGAAAACCTTCACCGATAACCCTCTACAACTCTCTGAAGATATTGGCCGTATCCAGTTTTCCCCAAAGAGTGAGCCTGGCTGGAAAGTTGCTCTATATCAATCCACCCCTGGCGGTAAGCAATTTCTTCAGGACAGGCGATTTTCAGTCCCTGACGGTGCTCAACTGTCTGCACGAACTGACTGGCCTCCAGCAGGGAGTCGTGGGTACCTGTATCCAACCAGGCAAAGCCACGTCCCAATTGGGATACAACTAAATCTCCACGATTCAGATAAGCGAGGTTAACATCGGTTATTTCCAGTTCGCCCCGAGCAGATGGTGTTACCTTGCGCGCGATATCGATGACGTCATTGTCATAGAAATATAACCCCGTCACGGCATAGTTGGATTTTGGTACTGTGGGCTTTTCCTCAATACTGACCGCTCGGCCATCATCATCGAATTCCACCACCCCAAAGCGTTCGGGATCGGTCACATGGTAGCCAAAAACAGTGGCTCCCGATTCGCGACTGACTGCCGCCCGCAGTTTGTCCGTAAAATGCTGGCCGTAAAAAATATTGTCACCTAAAACCAGGCAAACGTTGTCCTTACCGATAAACTCGGCACCGATCAGGAAAGATTGCGCCAAGCCATCTGGCGACAGTTGCTCGGCATAATCAAGATTAAGACCAAATTGACTGCCATCTCCCAGCAGGCTGCGAAAACCTGGCAGGTCGGTAGGTGTCGAAATTACCAGTACGTCCCTGATCCCGGCCAGCATCAATACTGACAGCGGGTAATAGATCATGGGTTTGTCATACACCGGGAGCAACTGTTTTGAGACGCCCAATGTGATGGGGTGAAGGCGTGTGCCCGCACCTCCAGCTAGGATAATGCCCTTGTATTTCTTCATCTATTTCCTTCGCTACCAGCTTGTTAGTAACTTTCATTTTCCTCGGCATGGCCAAGCCGAGCCAGCCGATATTCACCCGAGAGGACTCTCTCCCACCAACCACGATTTTCAAGATACCATGTCACCGTCTTTCGAAGGCCACTCTCAAACGTTTCCTGAGGAAACCACCCCAGTTCCCGCTCAATTTTAGTGGCATCAATAGCATATCGGCGATCGTGACCCGGACGATCCTTAACGAAGGTTATCAAGTTGCGGTAAGCATCCACCCCTGCAGGTTTGGCCGGGGCTAGCTCCTCCAGCAACTCGCACAAAAGCTCAACGACATCAATATTACGTTTCTCGTTGTGCCCCCCAATATTATAGGTTTCACCTACTCTACCGCGTGTGACCACCTCAACCAGGGCTCGGGCGTGATCTTCCACATACAACCAATCTCGAACCTGTGAACCATCCCCATAGACAGGCATGGACTTACCTGAAAGGGCATTGAGGATCATATGCGGGATCAACTTTTC
>SBGI01000295.1 GCA_006227015.1 Gammaproteobacteria bacterium | reverse complement strand
AAGAAGAAGTAGGTCAGGATTATGAGCGACAAGAAACAATCACGTTTGCGTCGTGCACGCCGTGCCCGCTGCAAGATCCGCGAGTTGGGAGCCAATCGTCTGTGTGTGAATCGCACTCCGCGTCATATCTATGCGCAAGTGATTTCACCCGATGGTGGGCAAGTGCTGGCCAGCGCTTCTACGTTGGATAAGTCTCTGCGTGCCGGTCAAACAGGTAATGTTGATGCGGCCAAGAGTGTCGGCACATTGATTGCCGAGCGTGCGAAGGAAGCAGGTATCACTCAGGTGGCATTTGACCGCAGTGGTTTTAAATATCACGGTCGTGTAAAGGCTTTGGCGGATGCCGCCCGTGAAGCCGGACTGGAATTCTAAAGGTTTACCGTTATGTCGAGAGATCAAAAAGATACAGCAGCTGCGGATGAAGGCCTCCAGGAAAAACTGGTACAGGTCAACCGTGTTGCCAAAACTGTAAAAGGCGGACGTATTTTTGCCTTTACCGCACTGACAGTTGTCGGTGATGGCAATGGCAAAGTTGGCTTCGGTCGTGGCAAGGCTCGCGAAGTCCCACAGGCCATCCAGAAAGCAATGGAGTCTGCCCGTCGCAACATGATCCAGGTTGACCTGAAAGGTACCACTATCCAGTACCCGACCAAAGCTAACCATGGCGCGTCTAAGGTTTATATGCAGCCGGCATCAGATGGTACCGGTGTTATTGCCGGTGGTGCGATGCGTGCTGTGCTGGAGATCGCTGGCGTACAAAACGTACTGGCCAAATGTTATGGCTCCACCAATCCGGTGAACGTTGTTCGTGCGACTTTCAAAGCACTGAAAAACATGCGCTCACCTGAAGAAGTGGCTGCCAAGCGCGGCAAAAGCGTAGAAGAGATTCTGAATTAAGCGTGCGGCTGAAGCCGGGCGAAGTACAACGGAAGCTTTACCATGACGAACGTTAAAAAAATCAAGGTTACTCAGGTGCGTAGCATCCACGGTCGTCTTGCAGCACACAAAGCTTGTGTTGCCGGGCTAGGTCTGCGTCGCATAAACCACACTGTTGAAGTTGAAGATACACCTTCAGTACGTGGCATGATTAATAAAGTCCATTATCTGGTTAAGGTCGAGGGAGAGTAATAATGCGTCTGAATACGCTGAGTCCCGCACCGGGCAGAATTAAGGAAGGCAAGCGCGTAGGCCGTGGTATCGGCAGCGGCTTGGGTAAAACTGCTGGTCGTGGCCATAAAGGTCAAAAGTCACGCTCTGGCGGACGTGTTCGTCCAGGTTTTGAAGGCGGTCAAATGCCCTTGCAGAAACGCCTGCCCAAGTACGGCTTCACATCGCGTATTTCACGTGTGACTGCTGAGATTCGCCTGAGTGAGCTGAACAAGGTTGCTGGTGAAGTTGTGGATATTGCTTCACTGCGCGCTGCTGGCCTGATCAATGGTTCCATTGAGCGAGCCAAAGTATTTCTCTCCGGCGAACTGAACAAAGCTGTAACCGTGAAAGGTCTGCGTGTCACCAAAGGTGCCAAGGCTGCGATCGAAGCGGCTGGCGGCAAGGTGGAAGAGTAACGCCTGATGGCTAAACCCGGGAACATGCCACAGGGCAACATGAAAGGTTTGGGCGAGCTGTGGGCTCGCCTTCGCTTTTTATTCGTCGCCCTGGTGATTTACCGAATTGGTACTCATATCCCTGTGCCTGGGATCGATCCCGATCGTCTGGCGGATATGTTCAATCAGAACCAGGGTACTATCATCGGTCTGTTCAATATGTTTTCCGGTGGTGCACTGGAGCGCATGAGTATCCTTGCGCTGGGTATCATGCCTTACATTTCGGCGTCGATTATCATGCAGTTATTGACTGCGGTAACGCCGTCACTGGAGCAGTTGAAGAAAGAAGGTGATGCTGGCCGTCGCAAGATTAATCAGTACACCCGCTACGGAACACTGCTGCTGGCGACTGTTCAGGCCATTGGTATGTCTGTTGGTCTCGCAGGGCAAGGGCTGGCATTTACCGCTGACTTCAGTTTCTACTTTATCGCCGTTGTGTCTCTGGTGACCGGTGCGGTATTTATGATGTGGTTGGGCGAGCAGATTACCGAGCGCGGTGTGGGCAATGGTATTTCCATGCTAATTTTTGCCGGTATTGTCGCCGGGATACCCTCCGCGATTGGACAGGCATTTGAATCTTCACGTCAGGGCGACCTGCATATTCTGGCGTTACTGTTCGTGGCAGTGCTGGCAATCGCCGTTGTCTATTTTGTCGTCTTTGTCGAGCGTGGACAGCGCCGGGTGACTGTAAATTACGCACAGCGCCAGCCAGGACGCGGCCCGGCCCAGACAAGTCACCTGCCCCTAAAAGTGAATATGGCAGGTGTGATCCCGGCTATTTTCGCCAGCAGTATCTTGTTGTTCCCGGCTTCCATTGCCCAGTGGTTCGGCCAGGGTGCTGACAGCCCGGATTGGTTGCAGGATGTGGCATTGTTTATTGGTCCAGGACAGCCCCTGAATGTGCTGCTGTTCGCCGGCCTGATTATCTTCTTCTGTTTTTTCTACTCGGCGTTGATGTTCAACCCCCGTGAAATGGCAGATAACCTGAAACGTGGTGGTGCGTTCCTGCCGGGAATTCGCCCAGGTGAGCAGACAGCTAAATATATTGACGGTGTAATGACGCGGTTAACCCTCGTGGGAGGCCTCTACATGACAGCGGTTTGTTTGCTGCCCCAGTTTCTGAATATTTATTTTAACGTGCCATTTTATCTTGGTGGTACGTCACTGCTGATTGCAGTGGTTGTAACCATGGATTTCATGGCCCAGGTACAGTCTCATTTGATGTCCCATCAGTATGAATCGCTGATGAAGAAGTCAAATTTGAAAGGCTATGGCAGTGGAATTCGCTAGTAGAAGTTGAGGTGACGAAATGAAAGTACGTGCTTCTGTAAAAAAAATGTGCCGCAACTGTAAAGTCGTGAAGC
>SBGI01000190.1 GCA_006227015.1 Gammaproteobacteria bacterium | reverse complement strand
CATGAAAAGTGTGGTTCATGAGTTAGCGCGTATCGTCCAGACAGTGGCGATGGCTGACCTGCCAATTGATCAGGTGAATCTCATTGTAGAATCCATCAGTGAAACCATGGCGGTGGATGTTTGCACCCTTTACTTGGCTAACGAAGAAAAAGAAATGATGCTGTTGGCATCACATGGTTTGTCAGCCCAGGCGGTGCGCCGGGTAAAGTTACCACCGGGCAAGGGCCTGGTGGGCCTGGTCGCCTCCAGTCGCCACCCTGTCAACCTGGCGGATGGTGAATCCCACCCCAACTTCTACTACGTCGCAGAGACTAGGGAAGAACACTTTCATAGCTTTTGTGGTGTGCCAATTGTTCATGCTGGCAAGGTCATTGGTGTGCTGGTGGTACAGGGACGCGAAATCAGACAGTTGTCGGATGAGGAGCAGGGCTTCCTGGTCACCCTTGCCGCTCATCTGGCCCTGTTGCTGGGCAATAATCCGTTGGCTCACGGCGATACGATTGGTCTCAATGAGCGGATTAACGGTGTCAAAGGGGCTCCGGGTATTGGTATTGGTTATATCAAACTCAGTGATCACGGTGAGCTGTACTCCGTGGTGGACACTGCCTGTGAAGACATACCGGGCACCCTTGAGGACTGGCAGCAGTTACTCCAGGTTGTCGGCAGCCAGATTGACCATGAGCGGCAATCTCTTGGGTCAGAAATTTCAGGCAGCGTTGCGGGCATTTTCGGTGCCTACAAAATGCTACTGGAAGACCCGGCTTTCACTTCTTATGTAGAAGTGGGTATTCGTAACGGCAATTGGCTCCCGGGTGCCTTGCGCCAGGCTATTCAGCATTTTGCCGAGTTGTTTCTGGCCATGGATGATCCCTATCTCAAAGCGCGCCACGAAGATGTGCATCACCTCGGTAACAAACTGTTCAATGCTTGGCGCGGCATCAAACCAGTGGATATTCCACCGGGCACAGACATTGTTTTGGTGGGGCCGGTAGTCAGCGTTTCGGATATCGCTTCCGTGCCTTCCGAGCGATTGGTAGGACTGGTTTGCTTTGAGGGTTCCGGGCTTTCACATACAGCCGTACTAGCCAATGCGCTAGGCATTCCTGCCGTGATGGGAACTGGTAGGATTCGCCGGTTGGTGGATAACGCCAGTATCATTGTTGATGGCAATAACGGCCAGGTGACCCTGGCACCCAGTGAAATGGTACTTGCTGAGTACCAGAAACTGGCCAATGATCGTCGCTCACTGATGAAGCAGCTTGAGCGGCTTCGTGAATTGCCCGCTATCACCCCGGACGGCACTTCAATCACCCTTTATACCAATACCGGATTGCTTGCAGATATCACGCCTGGTTTGTTCAGCGGTTCACAGGGTGTCGGTCTGTATCGCACAGAAATTCCCTTTATGGTGCATGACAGCTTTCCTTCAGAGGACGAGCAGGTTGGTGTATACCGGCAGGTGCTGGAAGCTTATAAAGGCAAGCCGGTTTATATGCGAACCCTGGATATCGGTGGTGACAAGCCATTGCCATACTTCCCGGTCGATAATGAAGAAAATCCGGCTTTGGGCTGGCGAGGAGTGCGTTTTACTCTGGATAACAGTCAACTGTTGATGACGCAGATACGGGCCATGATCCGGGCGGCCGGCAACAGCGAAGATTTGCGAATTTTGCTGCCTATGGTGAGTTCGACCAGTGAGCTGGATGATTTTGCCGAGTTGTTTGACGATGCCATGAGTCAGCTGGCATCGGAAGGATATGACATCGTGCGGCCAAAACTTGGCATCATGGTCGAGGTGCCTGCGGCTATTTCCCAGATACCCTTTTGGGCTGAAAAACTGGACTTCCTTTCCATTGGCTCCAATGACCTGAGTCAGTACCTATTGGCATTAGATCGCGATAACCCTCGTGTTTCGGGGCGCTACGATCACGTACACCCTGCGGTACTGATGGAGATCAGGCGAATTGTACAGCTGGCTTCTGCGCACAATTTGCCTGTTAGTCTTTGTGGTGAGATGGCATCCGATCCCGTTGCAGTAGTTTTGCTCATGGGCATTGGCATGCGCACCCTCAGTATGAGCGCCGCCAAATTACCGCAGGTTAAGTGGTTGATTCGCAGCCTTCCTCTCAGTACCGCTGAAAAGTTAACCAAAAAGGCATTCGGCTGTCCTTACCCAGCAGGGATTCGCAAGCTGGTAAGGGACGAATTGGAATCATTAGGATTACAGGATCTCTTCAGCTAGCGTGAATCAATGAACATTCACAGTCTGCTATCTATTGCGCCATTTGACTGGGCATCCATTGCTACGGCAGTTTTTTGTGGAACCATTATTGGTCTGGAGCGGCAGTTACGCGGTAAACCGGTGGGTATTCGCACTTCGTCACTGATTACTATGGGTACCTATGTATTCATGACAACGGCCCTGATGATCAGTAATCAGCACACGGATCCATCTCGTGTGATTGGGCAGGTCATTACCGGCATAGGGTTTCTCGGTGCTGGTGTTATGCTGGCCAGAGACGGCGTAGTGTTGGGTGTCACCTCCGCCGCGACTATTTGGGTACTGGCAGCCATAGGTGTAAGTGTATCCCTTGGCTATCTGGCGCCCTCAATCAAGTTGTCTCTTATCAGTATTGCCATACTCTATGGTGTTGATTTACTGGAAGAGCATACCGTGGCGTTTAGTCGCGGAGTCCATGCCAGGTATTTGGGGCGTCGCAGGCAGGATGACTCGAACCCCTTTTCTGATAGCTAATTTTTTCGGAAACACATCATGTCGAATCTTTTGCTGGTCGTCGACAACCTGACCGATATTCAGGGTGTGGGAGTAGACGATCGTGTTATTACCTTTGAGCAGTACCTTGAAGATCACCCCAAGAAGGATGAAAAAAAGCTCAGCCTGATCAATCTTTGCGACAGTGAAAAATACTTGAGCCGTGGTTATTACTGCTCATTGCTGGCTGAGGCCCG
>SBGI01000304.1 GCA_006227015.1 Gammaproteobacteria bacterium | reverse complement strand
CGCTTTCGTTCCGAGCGAATTGAGTGCATGAACGGTAAATGGTACTTCGCCATCAGGGAAAAGAGCCAAATGATTGGCCCTTTCAATTCCAAGGACGCGGCAAAGAAAGCAGCCATTGCCTACGCCGCCGATATTCTTGCAGGACGCACCGATACGGATGCCATGTCCCACCAATTCCTTATGCGTGCTTTTTCGCTGACGTAACAGCCAGCTTGAATCAACCTCGCCTCAGCCCGGGAACCATCAGGATTTCCGGGCTTTGTTGCGCCTGATAATTGCTTTTTCAAACCCGCCCCTTACACTCAGCCCATGCAACTTATCCCCATGCTTCAGCGGCTGATCGCCACCAACTCCATCAGCAGTGTCAATGCCGACATTGACCAGGGTAACCGTGAGGTCATTGAGCTGTTGGCCAACTGGCTGTCTGACCTAGGGTTTGCTACCGAGATCATGCCTCTTGCAGATCCCCGCAAGGCCAACCTCATTGCCACTCTTGGCAGCGGACCCGGCGGCCTGGTATTGGCAGGGCATACCGATACCGTGCCCTGCGACCTGAACCGCTGGCAACACGACCCCTTCAAATTGCTGGAAAAGGATCACCGCCTCTACGGGCTGGGCACCTGTGACATGAAGGGCTTTTTTCCAATGGCCATTGAGGCGGCGCGACAGTTTGTCGACCAGCCCCTGAAGCAACCGCTGATCATCCTGGCCACAGCTGACGAGGAATCCTCCATGGCGGGGGCGAGGATGCTGGCGGCCGCAGGACGGCCAAAAGCCCGTTTCGCGCTGATTGGCGAACCCACGGGCATGAAGCCAATCAACATGCACAAAGGCATCATGATTGAAAAACTCGTCATTGAAGGACGCTCCGGTCACTCCAGTGACCCGTCATTGGGCCGCAATGCCATGGAAACCATGCATTCGGCACTGGGTGAACTACTGAAGCTAAGGGATGAGTTACGGGATGGCCACAACAACCCGGCCTTCCAGGTCTCCTACCCAACCATGAACCTGGGCTGCATTCACGGCGGCAACAACCCGAATCGCATTTGCGGGCAGTGTGAACTGGGCTTTGAAATCCGCCCCTTGCCCGGAATGGACATGGCCTCACTGCAGCAGACTATCAGTGAGCGCATTCTTCCCCTGCAGCAGCGGGATCAGGTCAGGATCAGCCTTGAGCACTTTGCCGTGCCTGCCTTTGCCGCGGAAAAAGGTTCGGAAATGGTAAAAATCTGCGAATCCCTGACCCACCACAGTTGCGAAACAGTGTCTTTCGCCACCGAAGCCGCCTTCCTGAAAGACCTGGGAATGGATGTGGTCGTCATGGGCCCCGGTAGCGTTGACCAGGCCCACCAGCCCGATGAGTACCTGAAACTGGAGACAATCCAGCCCAGCATTGATTTTCTCATTCAACTGATCGGCCGCTGCTGTTTATAATGCCCGTTCAACAATAGACGGTAGACACCGTGTCTGATTATGTGAAGTTCCTGCGCGACACATCCCCGTACATCAATGCGCACCGGGGGAAAACCTTTGTCCTTGCCATCAGCGGCGAGGGATTAGCGCACGCCAATTTCACGAACATCGTTCACGATATCGCCCTTTTGCACAGCCTCGGCATTCGACTGGTGCTGGTTCACGGTGCACGTCACCAGATTGAAGAACGGCTTGCCAATTGCGCCATAGAGGCGCGTTTCGACAGCAACACCCGTATCACCGACAGCGCCACCATGGCCTGTGTCAAAGATGCTGTGGGCAGTGCCAGAATCACCATTGAAGCACACCTCTCCACAGGCGCAGCTAATTCCCCGATGCACGGCGCCCGCATCCGGGTATTTGGCGGCAATCTGATCACCGCCAAACCTCTCGGGGTCAGGGACGGCATCGACTTCCACCACACGGGTGAAGTGCGGCGCATAGACCAGAAAGCCATACAGAAACAACTGGATGATGGGGCGCTGGTACTGCTCTCGCCAGTTGGCTACTCACCCACCGGCGAGGCGTTTAACCTCAACTATGAGGATATTGCCACCCAGGCGGCAGTGAGCCTTGGCGCGGAAAAGCTGGTGATGTTCAGTGCCGAAAACGGCATCTCCGACTATCAGGGCAATCTGGTCAAGATGCTCTCGCTCAGCGAGGTACCCCAAACCTTGACCTCACAGGCAGAAAATATCTTCCTGCAAAGAAGTCTGCTCGCCTGCTATCAGGCCTGCGAAAATGGGGTAATGCGCAGCCATATCATTAGCTATGCCGACAACGGCGCGTTACTGACAGAACTGTTTACCCGCGAGGGAAGCGGGACGCTGATTCTGAAAAATGGCAAGGAAATCATCCGCCAGGCCACCATTGATGACGTGGGTGGTTTGCTGGAACTGATCGAGCCGCTGGAACAGAAGGGAATTCTGGTGAAGCGGTCCCGGGAGCTGCTGGAAACAGAAATCAACCGCTTTATGGTCATGCAGCATGCCGAGGGTACGCTGGTGGGTTGCGCAGCTCTGTATCCGTTCAGCGATGGCCAATCCGCCGAGCTGGCCTGTGTTGCCACACACCCTGATTTTCAGAATCGTGGGTTCGCCTCTCGCCTGCTTGCCCAGCTGGAGATGAATGCCCACCAGAAAAATATCCGGCAGCTGTTTGTGCTGACAACCCATGCCAGTGACTGGTTTAAGGAAAAAGGCTTTGTCGATGCCAGCCTGGAGGAGCTGCCCGCCGAGCGGAAAAACCTCTATAACTTCCAGCGCAAGTCACGGATATTCTGTAAGAATCTGCCATAACTGCTGATTCGGCAGGGCTGTCTCTGCTATCCTTGCCGCCTTGTATTTTTAAGGACGGCAGGATAAGAGATGCCCAAGTATCGTTCACACACCACTACCAAAGGTCGCAACATGGCCGGCGCCCGAGCATTGTGGCGCGCCACCGGCATGAAGGATGACGACTTCAACAAGCCGATCATCGCCATCGCCAACTCCTTTACCCAGTTCGT
>SBGI01000042.1 GCA_006227015.1 Gammaproteobacteria bacterium | reverse complement strand
CCTTTAATCAGATGATTGAGCGACTGGAAGACAGCTTCACGCGGCTGTCGCATTTCTCGGCGGATATCGCCCACGAACTACGAACCCCGCTGACCAATCTCATCACCCAGACTCAAGTGGCGTTGGGCAGGGCCAGAACACTGGACGAATATCGTGAGCTCCTGTACTCCAATCTGGAAGAGCAAGAACGCCTGGCCAAGATGGTTAACGACATGCTCTGGCTGGCCAAGAGCGACCACGGCCTGCTCAAACCGGTGCAGGTAACGCTGGATCTGGCCACCGAGGTCAGGGAGCTGTTCGACTTCTTCGGGGCGCTGGCGGAGGAAAAACATATCACCCTGTCTTTGGAGGGTCAGGCACCGGGGGTAATGGGTGATCGCGCCATGCTACGCAGGGCCATCTCCAACCTGCTGTCGAACGCCATTCGGCACACCCCGGCGGGCAAATGGATAAAGGTTCGATTGACTAAAGCGGCGAATGACTCAGTATCGCTGAGTGTGATCAACCCGGACTCCGAAATTCCTGCACAGCACCTACCAAACCTGTTTGATCGCTTTTACCGCGCCGATCCGTCCAGAACACGCCAAAGCGAGGGTGCCGGTCTCGGATTGGCCATTGTTCACTCCATTGTTGAGACCCATGGTGGTCGTGTCGAGGCAAGCTCCGACCCGAACGCCACCACCTTCACCCTGTTTCTGCCTGTCACCGATGAGCGAAGCGCCTGAGCATGAGCGTGTCCAGCAAAACACGCCAGGCCCAATCGTGGCGAGGTGAGGTAGCCATGGTGCCGGGGCTCATCGCCTTTCGGGGTGAAGCTGGCGATAACAAGCCCCACAAACATTGGGCGCATCAGATTGTTGTGGGTCTGGGCAACCCGGTTGAGGTGCGCGTTGGCCATGCGTATTATGCCGGGACGAGTCTGTTGATCCCCGCCGGTACAATCCATCAATTACAAACTGCCAGGGTGTTGTGCCTCTATGCCGATCCGACCCACAATGCCTGTAAAACCCTGCTCCCCCAGACGATGGCACAAAACATTTCCATTATTGAGATTGACGGCACGCGGCAACTCATCCAGTTAAGCAGCGCAGACGATCTGCAAGCTGCGCTTGAGGATTTTCGGAAAGCCTGCACCTGTGGCGACGTATCTGGCCTGGATAATCGGTTCCAACAGGTGGTGGAAGCGTTGCGATCCGAGTTAATGCTTGGACGGGAACCTTCCCGTACCGACTTGGCTGAACTTGCCCACCTCTCATCGAGCCGATTCTCTCACTGGTTCAGCGAGCAAGCCGGCTTGCCGTTCAGGAGCTACAAGAAGTGGCTGAAGCTACTGCTGGCATTCGAACTCACCCAAAGCAGGTCGCTCACGGATGCCGCAATGACGGCCGGTTTTGCCGATCAAGCCCACTTTTGCCGTGCCGCGATGGAAGCGTTTGGCGTCAACCCTGCAACAATTAAACAGCTGCTTTCGGAAAAATAGCTCTTTCGTTCAATTGTGCATTGCTTATTCAGTGCAAAATGAGCGCTCTATGATGTTTGAGAGGTTTCCGGAATGAGTGCAATTCGATGGTTGATCAAGCTATTTTATCTGCCGGTTTTTCTATTGGCCGGCAATGGTATTGCTATTTATCTTGTAGGGTCAGGATACGCTGATGCCTGGTTGGCTTTATTACTATCCGGATTTGTGGGTCTGTCGTTCATTTGCGAAAAGGTTGTTCCCTATGACCCCACGTTCAATCTATCCCAACAGGATCAAGGCACAGACTTTATTCATGCCATCGTCAACGAATCACTCAATATACTTGGGCTTTTAATGCTTCCACTGGTTGGTCAGGCGTTTTCGCTGATAGACCTTTGGCCATCCAGCCTGCCGCTACCGTTACAACTGGTCGTGGCGATCTTGATTGCCGATATGGGTATTACCCTGGCTCATTTCGCCAGCCACCGCTTCCAAAGCCTGTGGAAACTGCATGCCGTCCATCACAGCTCACGGCGCTTATATGGTTTTAATGGATTGATGAAGCATCCACTGCACCAGTTAATCGAAACCGTAGCGGGAACCATGCCGCTGCTTTTGATGGGTGTGCCACACAACATCATGCTGTTACTGGTTGTGGCGGTAGTGCTCCAACTACTTTTGCAACACTCCAACGTGGCGTATTTTTCAGGGCCGCTAAAGTACATTCTGGCGATCAACAGTGTGCACCGATTTCATCACCTGAACACAGCCAAGGAAGGCGATGTGAACTTTGGTCTGTTCACCACGCTGACTGACAGGATACTGGGAACAGCCTATTTTGACTCTTCCCGAAAAATTGCCATAAAAGATCTTGGCATCTCCTCGGAGCCAGATTATCCGAAGCATTATGCGGGTCAGTTGTTTCAGCCTTTTAAGTGACAGAGCTGTATCATTCGGTTCGATTAAGTCAGTCAGATCCGTTCATCTAGCTACCGTAGCAGAGAGTCATCGTTTTTGTATATGCTTGAATCGGTGGGCAAGGAGCTGAACCGTAAGAGCAGTAAATACAACAGTCACCCGCGTTGGGTTTTAGCAAGGTATGACACTGTTCGGCACTCGTAGAACCATTGGCCAGCGTCGGTCGGCATAGTTTCCGTTTTTTTATTGCCACATTACTGGACAGATCAATTCCAACTGTAAAATCACAATTTGAAGTCATGGATTTCCCGTTTCCACTAGGGTTGATGGAAATCCGGCGTTGGTCGTCGCTTCAATAAAAGACCAAGCCAATTCGATTGGAGTTGTCATCATGTGAAATGTTGATGCATACGTTATTTCTCCAGTCGGTGATTGGCTTGGCGTTGAGAGCCTAAGCGATCAATGATCTTCAGTACCGCCAATTGGCAACGCTTGTTCAATCGGACTGACATAGACCCAACCTGATATGTTAGATCCGATTTTCCCAGCTTTGCGAATGATAGCCGTCACCTCATCCACCTGATTGTCATCACAGGCCAGTGATAATTGTACTTCTGAGATAACCACGCCAGCTTCGGC
>SBGI01000311.1 GCA_006227015.1 Gammaproteobacteria bacterium | reverse complement strand
GGCTCACCGGTTCCCGAGAAAATCCAGATGATGGGCTTTCGGGTGGGCATGTTTTTGGTGATTGGGCTGATGTTGCTTGCCCTATACAATGACCTGATGCGGCTGTAGCTGTAAAACGAACAAGAATCAAGAGAATCCCGGTCTTCATGAAACGCTTTTATCTGTTGCTCTGCCTTTGTTTGTTCGCTTTAGCTGTTAGAGCGGAAGTGTTTCAGGTCGAGGATATTCGTATCGATGGCCTTCAACGGGTCTCATCTGGCACTGTGTTTGCCTCCATGCCCCTGAGTGTGGGGGATCTGATTGATGAAAATACCGTGCGACGGACAACACGGGCCCTGTTTCGAACCGGTTACTTTGACGATATCCGTATTTCCCGTGATGGTGGCATTCTTATTGTCACCGTGAAGGAAAGGCCGGCAATGGCTGAGATCAAGTTGTCTGGTAACAAGGCCATTCCTGAAGAAGACCTGCTTAAGGCTTTGCGTGATAACGGTCTGGCGGAGGGGCAGATTTTCCGCCAGGCAGTCCTGGAGGGGATGTCGAGAGAGCTTGAGCGCCAGTATGTGGCACAGGGTCGTTACGGAGCGACGGTCACCGCGGATATTGAGGAACTGCCACGCAATCGCGTCGGTGTACACATCAAGGTTGATGAAGGTGAAGTTGCCTCCATTAAACATATTAATGTGGTGGGTGTTCGGGCCTTTGATCCCGATGAAATTCTCTCTCTTTTTGAGTTAAAAACCAGCAATATACTTTCCTGGGTTTTTAACGATGATAAATATTCCAAAGAAAAGCTTTCAGGTGATCTGGAGCGTATCGAGTCTTTTTACCTCAATCGCGGCTACCTGAAGTTTTCCATTGAAACCACACAGGTAGCCATCAGTCCTGACAGGCAATCCGTATTTGTGACGGTTAACCTGAATGAAGGGGATGTCTATAACGTCGATGAAATTGCCTTGGCAGGTGATCTGGTGATTTCAGAAGGCGAAATCAGAAGTCTGGTGCGTTTGAAAAAAGACGAAACGTTTTCCCAGCTGGAAATGACCAACACCTCAGAAGTGATCAAGGAGCGTCTGGGTAACGAGGGTTATACCTTTGCCGAAGTAAAGGGTATCCCCGAGGTCAATGAAGAAGACAAAACGGCAAAGGTGACCTTTTTCGTCAACCCCGGAAAGCGCGCCTATGTTCGACGCATCGAATTTCGCGGCAATACCAAAACTATGGATGAGGTGTTGCGACGGGAAATGCGTCAGATGGAAGGCGCGTCTGCGTCTACGGCCAAGATTGAACACTCCAAAGTCCGTCTTAATCGATTGGGTTATTTCAAAGAAGTGCAGGTGGATACACAACAGGTTCCAGGTACTAACGACCAGGTTGATGTGATCTACACAGTTGAGGAGCAGCCCTCGGGTAGCATCGGCGCTAGTGTCGGCTTTGCCCAAACCTATGGTCTTGTTCTGGGTGCAAATATTTCCGAGAAGAATTTCTTGGGCACCGGTAATAACGTATCCATCAATCTCAACCAGAGCGCCTACACCACTAACTATGGTTTCAGTGCCAGTAATCCTTATTTCACCCGTGATGGTATTGGCGCTGGATTCTCGGTGTTCATGCGAGAAAGTGACTACGAAGAGGTGAACGTCTCCAACTACAGTACGGATAGTATGGGCGGGTCTCTGACATTCTCTTACCCAATTTCGGAAGTGTCCAGCATCGGTTTTGGCCTGGGGCTTGAAGTTCTGGAGCTGAAACCTGGGTCTTTCCCCTCCGAGGAAATCTTGGATTTTATCGATGAAAATGGTGAAGACTTCACCACGCTCACCACCAGTTTCAACTGGGGCTATTCCACACTCAACCGAGCTTCATTGAGTACGGCAGGCATCTCGCACCGGGTAGCGGTTGAATTTGCTGTGCCTGGCAGTGACCTTGAATATTATAAGACCTCCTATGCCGGTCAGTACTTTCGTCCGTTGTCGCAAAGCTTGACCCTGCGTATGCGCACAGACCTTGGCTATGGTGACAGTTATGGTTCAGGGGATCGTTTGCCATTCTTTAAAAATTACTTTGGTGGTGGTTGGGGCTCTGTACGCGGCTACAAAAAGAATACCCTCGGGCCGCGTGAAACTCCGGATCCCGATAATCCCTTTGACAATGATGATGATCCCTTTGGGGGCAATATGCTTGTCGTAGGCAGTGTGGAAGTCCTGTTCCCGGTACCGTTTATCAAGGATCAGCGCAGTATACAGGCGGCAGCTTTCCTCGATGCCGGTAATGTCTTTGATACCGACTGTGGAGATAAGGACGACGACTTCTGCCAGGAGCCGGACATTGGCGATTTGCGCTACTCCTTGGGTATCGGTGGAACCTGGATCAGCGGATTTGGTCCCATTACTGCCAGTCTGGCGTTCCCACTGAATCCGGGTAAAGAGGACGAGAAAGAAGTGTTCCAGTTTTCTTTGGGACAAACGTTTTAAGATATCAGTTAATTTCAACGGAGAGCTAGTGTGCGTATAGCAAAGTTTTTGGTAGTGGCTGTGGTTGTGGGTTTTACATCCTCATTATTTGCGGCAGAGGGTCAATCTGCTGGAGGCAATATTGCTGTAGTGGATTTCGGCAAAGCCATTTTCGGTACTGAAGTAGCCAAGGCCAGAATGAAACAGAAGAAAGGTGAGTCTGAATTTGCAACTTTGCAGGGCAAATACGAGTCCACAGTTTCAGAAATGAAGGCGCTGAAAAAAGAAATGGATACCCAGGGAATGACCTGGTCACCAGAGCAGGTTGGTGATGCACAGAAGAAGATGGAATATCTGCGCGCGGATTTGGAACTGATCACCCGTAAAATTCAAGGTGACCAGCAAGCACTGCAGAACAGTATTGTTCAGGAACTTCGCCCCAAGGCGGGAGAAGCACTTCAGGAGCTGATTGATGAAGAAGGTATTGTTCTGTTGCTCAGCTCCGAGGCTGTTGTTACAGCCGCCCCCAGCCTGGATGTGACCGCCAAACTGACCGACCGACTTAACAAGAAAACACAGTAGTTAGGGAACAGGTAAATAGCGGTGGTCGGCTTTTCCCTGGCAGAAATTGCCGAGAAAATTGGCGCGGAGCTCCGTGGCGATGCCGCGATACGAGTAGAGGGGCTGAACACGTTACGTGAAGCCTCATCTCAGGAGTTAAGCTTTCTTGCTAATCCTGCCTACCGGCAATATCTGAACAGTACGGCTGCAGCTGCCGTCATTCTTGATTCCGACGCGGCTGCAGACTACAGCGGAAATGCGCTGATCATGGCCAACCCTTATCTGGGGTATGCCTTGGTGACGGCGCTGTTCGATGATGCACCCGTACCGGAGGCTGGAATCCACCCACAGGCGGTGGTTGCATCATCCGCCAGCGTCGACCCCAGTGCTTCCATTGGCCCCTTTGCTGTGATCGGTGAAGGTGTCTCGGTTGGTGCGAATACACGCATCGGTTCTGGAACCCATGTGGGTGATGACTCGGTAATCGGAAGTGATTGCCGAATCGCTGCGAATGTCAGTATCTACCATGCCGTACATATTGGTGACGCTGTGACCATTCACAGTGGTGCAGTTATCGGTGCAGATGGCTTTGGTTTTGCCCCGAATAAGGGGGGCTGGGTCAAGATTCATCAGCTCGGCTCAGTAGTGATTGGTAACCGTGTGGAAGTCGGCGCTTGCACCACGATCGACAGGGGTGCTCTTGGTAACACTATCATTGAAGACGGTGTGATCCTGGATAACCATGTCCAGGTCGCACATAACGTACAGATTGGCGAAAATACCGCGATGGCCTGTTACGCAGGCGTGGCGGGTAGTACGGTGGTTGGCAAGAACTGTATTTTTGCCGCCAGATCCGGTTCAGTCGGGCATGTGACACTCTGTGATGGGGTACATTTGACGGCTGCAGCTGTGATCACGAAGTCGCTGAAGGAGCCGGGTGCATACTCGTCCGGCACCATGTTCAGCAAGTTCAGGGATTGGAAAAAAAGTGCTGTTCGTTTTAACCAACTGGATCAGTTGGCTAGCCGCATCAGGGAATTAGAAAAAAAGCTGCCTTGACAGATTTTTAACTTTGCTGGGATTTGAGAAAAGCTGATGGACATTAATGAAATAAAACAGCGCTTGCCACATCGCTACCCTTTCTTACTGGTTGACCGGGTGGTTGAGTTGGAAGAGGGCAAACGTATTCTCGCTTACAAAAATATCACGGCTAACGAAGACGTTTTTAATGGTCACTTTCCCAATACACCAATTTTCCCCGGGGTTATGATCATTGAAGCCATGGCGCAAGCAGCTGGTGTGCTGGGCTTTGTGACGGAAAATAAATTCGCTGATGAAAATGCACTATATCTGTTTGCAGGCGTGGATGGTGTGCGTTTTAAGAGGCAGGTTATTCCCGGTGATCGTCTTATGCTTGAAGCGGAAATCGATTCTGTCAAACGCACTATCTGGCGTTTTAAGTGCCGAGCCACTGTTGAAGGTGAATTGGCCTGTGAAGCGACAATTCTCTGCGCACTGAAAACTGCCTGATTTCATGTCTCAGATTGATCCCAGAGCAATTATTGATCCCAGTGCTGTCATAGGAAATGACGTTGTCATCGGCCCGTGGACCCTGATTGGGCCAGACGTGAAAATCGGTGATGGCACTGTCATTCACTCACATGTTGTGGTGCGGGCGCTTACCGACATTGGAAAAAATAACCGAATTTTCCAGTTCTCCACGATTGGCGAAGATACCCCTGATCTCAAGTATAAGGGCGAGCCCACCAGGCTGGAAATTGGCGACAACAACACGATCCGTGAAGGTGTCACGATTCATCGCGGTACCGTGCAGGATCAGGGGCTGACATCCATTGGCGATGACAATCTGCTAATGGCATATGTCCACATTGGCCATGACAGCAATGTCGGCAGCAACTGCATACTGGTCAATAATGCTTCCCTGGCGGGGCACGTTCAGGTGGGCGATTGGGCCATCATTTCCGGTTATGCACTCATTCACCAGTATGTGTCTGTTGGTGCGCACTGCTTTATCGGGGCTGGCGCATACCTGACGCAGGATATCCCCGCGTATGTCATGGCGGCCGGAACCCCAACAGTTCCTAAAACAATCAACAGTGAGGGGCTGCGTCGTCGCGGCTTTGACAAAGATCAGATTGCCGCCATCAAAAAAGCCTACAAAATGCTCTATCGACAGGGCCTGCCCCTGGATGAAGCCATGGAAAAACTCCAGATTCTCGCTACAGAGCAACCGGTTGTCCAAGTACTGGTTGACTCCGTGCGCGATTCAAAACGTGGTCTGCAACGTTAAGCCCTCTTCATGCCTGAACCAGTCCGAATAGGAATTATCGCTGGGGAATCGTCTGGCGATCAGCTCGGTGCAGGGCTGGTCAAAGCGCTGCGCAGTCTTTACCCCGATGCGGTATTTGAAGGTGTCGGTGGGCCAAAAATGCAGGCGGAGGGCTTTCTCAGCCTTTTCCCTATGGATCGTCTGTCCGTGATGGGGCTGGTGGAGCCGTTGAAGCGGTTGCCGGAACTGCTGGGTATTCGCCGGTCACTTTACCAACATTTTCTGAAGCATAACTTTTCTCTGGTCATCGGTATCGATTCACCGGACTTCAATCTTGGGCTGGAGTTAAAACTTCGTGGGCAAGGAATCAGGACAGCTCACTACGTCAGTCCTTCGGTTTGGGCCTGGCGTCAGGGGCGGATAAAAAAGATTGCCAAGGCAGTTGATCTGATGATTACCCTGTTTCCATTTGAAGCAGATTTCTATCGTCAGCATGATGTGCCCGTTGCCTGTGTGGGCCATCCATTGGCTGATGATATACCGCTGCAACCGGATAGTGAGCAAGCAAGACATCACTTAGGTATCGAGACAGGGGCCAGGGTGTTGACCGTGATGCCGGGCAGTCGCGCCTCGGAAGTGGAGTTTTTGGCCAGACTGTTTCTGGACACAGCCATGGTTTGCAAACAACGGATACCGGACTTGCAGATGCTGATTCCGGCAGCAAGTGATGAACGTCTGGTTCAGCTGCGAGGCATTCTGTCTGATTACCCCGAGCTGCCCTGTCAGCTGTTAAACGGACAGTCCCATCTGGCCATGTGTGCTGCCGATGTAGTTTTACTTTCTTCTGGGACCTCGGCGCTGGAAGCGATGCTGTTTAAAAAACCCATGGTGGTTAGTTATCGAATCGGCAAGTGGACTTACGCGCTGATTTCCCGAATGTTGAAAGTGGACTGGGTATCACTGCCCAATCTGCTGGCTAAAGAATCCCTCGTGCCAGAGCTCCTGCAAGAGCAGGCAACAGTTGAGCGATTGAGCGCTGAAGTAACAGAATTGTTTCAGGACCAACAGCGAGCTGAATTTTTGCAGCAACGTTTTACCGAGCTCCATCAGTCCCTGCGTCATGGCGGCAGCGACGCCGCAGCTCGGGCTCTCAGTGAGTTGCTTGAGTCACAGCCATAATGAACCAGTACCCCTTGTCCTATGACGGCACGCTTCTGGCCGGTGTTGATGAGGTAGGACGAGGTCCGCTCGCGGGCGATGTGGTGACGGCAGCGGTGATCCTTGACCCTTCGCGCCCAATTAATGGCTTGGCCGATTCAAAAAAACTCTCTGAAAGTCGCCGCCAGGCACTTAGTGAAGAGATCAGGGAAAAAGCTCTTTACTGGCATATCGCCAGATCCACAGTGGAAGAGATCGATACACACAACATTTTGCAGGCCACCATGATCGCGATGGTGAGGGCTGTCGAGGGCCTGGAGGTTGTCCCGGAATACGTGGCGGTTGATGGTAATCGTATGCCGTCCTGGCAATACCCGGGCGAAACAGTGATAAAGGGGGATGCACTGGTCCCGGCAATCAGCGCGGCCTCTATATTGGCCAAGGTCTGTCGCGACAATGAAATGTGCCAGTTTGACCCACTGTACCCAGAATATGGTTTTTCAGCCCACAAAGGCTATGGCACCAAACAACACAGGCTCGCACTAGAGCGTCACGGACCCTGTCCTATCCACCGCCGCTCCTTCGAGCCGGTTAAAAGTATGCTGCTCGATAAACCCCTGTAGAAAGCAGACGCCCAAATCGCTTTTCATGTCAGCAGACGGCTATCTTCTCGGAGAGAGTTTGCTATGCTAGGGAATACTAAATTCCCAACGTTCCATAAAAGGCCGGTTGGCCATTTGATCCGTATCAGGTGGTGGAAGGTCCCCGCTCATTGAAGGAATGCTTATGAAACAGCTTAATGGTCATGATGCTGTCTATCTCTATGCCGAAACCCCTTCAACGCCAGGCCACTTAGGGCTTCTCTACATCTACGATCAATCTACAGCGCCTGGTAAGCGGGTACGGTTTAAAAGTATTCTCGGGCACATTCGCGAAAGACTTCATATCTCTCATGTCTTTCGATCCAAGCTGATGCGCATGCCCTTCGACATTGACCATCCCTACTGGATTGATGATGAAAATTTTGATCTCGAATACCACGTCCGCCACCTGGCATTACCCAAACCCGGGGACTGGCGTCAGTTTTCCATTCTGGTTGCGAGGCTGCATTCCCGGCCGCTGGATATGTCAAAACCATTGTGGGAAACCTATGTGATAGAGGGCTTGGATAATATCCCCTGGCTACCGAAAGGATCTTTTGCCATCTACACAAAAGTCCATCACAGCGCAATGGACGGTGCGGCTGCAATTGATCTGGCAAGCCGCTTTCACGATAAAACCCCGGAGCCCGATACCACCATCGAAGAACAGGCCTGGACTCCAAATCCAAAACCTCCCGTCAAGGATCTGGTCGTTAATACCCTGCTCAATAACTACAAGCACAGTTTTGAGACGGGTTTTGACATCATTAATGCGATTCCGTCCATTGGTAAACGATTAATCACAAAAGCCCGTAACCGGGATATGGAGCCAGAGGAAACAGTGGTCAGGCCGGAGACCCGGTTTAACCATGACCACGTTTCCCACCATCGGGTGTTTGGCGGTGTGGAATGGGATTTTGAAGAAATCAAGTTGATCAAAAACGCTGTGAGCGGGGCAACCATCAATGATGTCTTGCTGACATTGTGTGGGGGAGCCCTACACTATTACCTTCAGGATAAAGACGAGTTACCTTTCCATTCTTTGCGTGCCATTGTACCGGTTCGTCAAGACACCAGAGGCAAGCCAAATGCTGACACCATGGCCGTCATGACGCCTCCCATTCATAGCCAGGTAGCCGATCCCCTGGAGCGGCTGGAAGCGATCCAGTGGGATACGTCCACCAGCGCGGCGTTGGAAAATGCCCATGGCGCAAAGGATATGACCGATATCACGAAACATATGCCATCCTTCACCATGGCGCTGGGTATCGGTGTCGCCACCCATAGTCACCTATCGCGAAAGACGCTGGCAGCCATCGGCAACTGTGTGCTGACCAATGTGCCAGGGCCACAAATTCCCCTGTACATGAGAGGTGCGAAGTTAGTGTATGTTTCTGCTCTGGCACCGCTGGTTGAAGGGTTAACGCTGATGTTTAATGCTGTCAGTTACAATGGCCGTATCAGCGTCTCCTTTCAATCTGATCGCGATGTTCTCCCGGACCCGGAATTTATGGAGGCCTGTTGGGAACGCTCATTTGCCGAGCTGAAATGTGCAGCGGCCAATCAGTGTGAAGGTGCCGAAGGGGAGGTGATCCATAAAGTTCGTATTCCAAAAACGGCAAAACGAACGCCTGGCGCGAGCCGAGGAAGACCGCGTAAAGCCGGATAACCATTGGCGGAATAGGCGGATTCGGACGTTATTGTTTGTATGTCAGCAATGATCTTTTCCCCACTCAAGTATTGTAGAGCTCTATGACACCATCTTTTGTTCACCTGCGTGTGCACAGTGAATATTCACTGGTCGATGGCATTGTGCGCCTTAAACCGTTGGTCAAAGCTGTCTCTGAAATGGCGATGCCGGCGGTGGCGCTAACGGACGTATGCAATTTTTACGGTCTGGTGAAGTTTTATAAGTCTGCACAGGCTGCAGGCGTTAAGCCAATCTGTGGCGCCGATATTGACGTTGCTGGTGATCTTCCGGATGACAGCACATTCAACGTCACCTTTCTGGTGCTGAATCAGCAGGGTTACCGCAATCTTACAAACCTCATATCCCGGGCTTACCAGGAAGGGCAGATTCAAGGAAAGCCCTTTATACGCCGCTCCTGGATCAGTGATGCGGCTGAGGGTCTGATTATACTCGCCGGGCGATTCAGTGATGTCGGACAGGCGCTGTCGGGCGATAAAAAGTCCTTGGCAGAAAAACTGTTGTCGGAGTGGCAGCTTGATTTTCCGGGTCGGTTTTATCTTGAGCTGACTCGCACAGGTAGAGTGGGCGAAGAAAACTATATTCACAGAGCGGTTTCTATGGCCGCTGACACTGACTGCCCCGTGGTCGCCACCAATGATGTTCGCTTTCTCAATGCCGAGCAATTTGAGGCTCATGAGGCCAGGGTTTGCATTGGTGAGGGGAGGGTGCTGGATGATCCCCGCAGGGAGCGACGTTATAGCGATCAGCAATACCTGCGTTCAGCAGAGGAAATGCTGGAGCTGTTCAGTGATATTCCCGAGGCGCTGGAAAACTCGGTGGAAATCGCCCGGCGCTGTAACCTGGATCTCAAGTTGGGGGAATATTTCCTACCCGAGTATCCGATCCCCGAGGGCATGACCACCGACAGTTATTTTGAAAAGGTGTCCTGGGAAGGCCTGGATGAGCGCCTGGCAATTTTGCTCGACGATACCGCCGAGGACTACAAGCAACAACGTCAGACATACCTGGATCGACTGCGTTTTGAGCTGGATATCATTATCCAGATGGGCTTCCCCGGATACTTTCTTATCGTGATGGACTTTATCCGCTGGGCCAAAAATAACGATATTCCCGTTGGCCCCGGTCGGGGTTCAGGTGCGGGTTCCCTGGTTGCCTATGCGCTGGGTATTACGGATCTGGATCCGCTGGAATATGACTTGCTGTTCGAACGTTTCCTCAATCCGGAACGGGTCTCTATGCCCGATTTTGATATTGATTTCTGCATGGACAACCGTGATCGGGTGATTTCGTATGTTGCCGACCGCTATGGCCGCGATGCTGTCTCCCAGATCATTACCTTTGGCACTATGGCTGCCAAGGCGGTGGTGAGGGATGTTGCCAGGGTGCAGGGTAAATCCTATGGCCTGGCAGACAAGCTCTCGAAAATGATCCCGCCAGACATTGGTATGACTCTGGAGAAGGCCATTGCCCAGGAAGAGGTGCTGAAAGAATTTCTCGATGCGGATGAAGAGGCCCAGGAAATCTGGGAGATGGCATTACAGCTGGAAGGCATCACCCGCAACGTCGGAAAGCACGCGGGTGGTGTAGTGATTGCCCCTACGACACTCACAGATTTTGCGCCGCTGTATTGCGATGAAAGCGGTGAAGGCCTGGTGACACAGTTCGACAAGGACGATGTTGAGCAGGCGGGTCTGGTGAAGTTCGATTTTCTCGGCTTGCGTACCCTCACCATCATTGACTGGGCCGTAAAGATGGTCAATGAGCGCATGGCAGAGGAGAAAGAGGCTCAGGTCGTGATAGAGGCCATTCCACTGGACGATCCCGCCACCTACAGCCTGATGCAGCGGGCCGAAACCACAGCGGTGTTTCAGCTGGAATCCCGCGGCATGAAGGATTTGATCAAACGGGTGGAGCCCAACTGTTTTGAGGATATCGTCGCGTTGGTGGCGCTGTTTCGACCGGGCCCGCTACAGTCCGGTATGGTGGATGATTTTATCAACCGCAAGCATGGGCGCGCCGAAGTGGCGTACCCCGATTCCAAGTTTCAACATGAAAGTTTAAAGCCGGTACTGGAACCTACCTATGGCGTGATCGTCTATCAGGAGCAGGTGATGCAGATTGCCCAGGTACTGGCGGGTTATACCCTCGGCGGTGCAGATATGCTGCGCCGGGCCATGGGTAAGAAAAAACCTGAAGAGATGGCCAAACAGCGGGAAATTTTTGAAGACGGCGCAAAAAAACAGGGGATAGACCCGGACCTGGCTATCAAGATTTTTGATCTGGTAGAAAAATTTGCCGGCTATGGTTTTAACAAGTCGCATTCGGCTGCTTATGCACTGCTTGCCTACCAGACAGCCTGGTTAAAACAGCATTATCCCGCAGAGTTTATGGCGGCAGTATTATCGGCAGATATGCAGAATACCGACAAGGTTGTGACGCTGACCGAAGAGTGCCGTTCCATGAACCTGGCGCTGCTGCCTCCGGACGTCAATCGTGGTCATTTTATGTTTACGGTGTCTGCAGATGGCGAAGTGATCTATGGTCTGGGCGCGATCAAGGGGCTCGGCGAGGGCCCTGTGAACAGTATTATCGCAGCCCGGAAAGAGGGCGGGCCATTTAGCGACCTGTTTGATTTTTGTGCAAGGGTTGATGCCCACCGGGTCAATAAGCGTGCCCTGGAAGCTCTGATACGATCCGGAGCCCTGGATACCATCGGCCCGGGAGGAGAAATTGGCTACCGGCGATCAGTCATGCTGGCTGCAATGGAGGAAGCAGTCAAAATGGCAGAACAGCACTCCCGTAATGCTGACTGTGGCATGTCGGATCTGTTCGGGTCGACACCCCGGGAAAGTGCCCCTGAAATTGGTTACCAGTCATTTCAGCGACAGCGCAGTTTGACCTCCAAGGAACGACTGAGAGGCGAGAAAGATACCCTCGGTCTGTATCTCACTGGCCACCCGGTAGATGAGTACCTCGATGAGTTAAAACATTTTGTGGGTGCCCGCATCGTAGACCTGAAGCCGGATAAGAAACCGCAACTGGTAGCCGGCCTGGTGGTTGGAATGCGCGTGATAAAGACCAAGCGCGGTGACAATATGGCCGTCATGACACTTGATGATCGCAGTGCGCGTATAGAAGTGGCGGTATTTGCAGATATCTTTCGTGAACACCGGGATAAGATCGACAAGGATGCCTTGCTGGTGGTGGAAGGCCAGATATCCGAAGATGACTACACTGGTGGTTTAAAAATGCGGGCGGATTCCGTGCGTAGCCTGTTTGAGGCAAGAGCCAATTATCTGAAGAGCATCGCGATTAAAATCCACCGTGACAAGCTGAGTGGCAGCTGTCTTGAACAGATGGCCGATATTATGTCTCCCTACCAGCAGGGTAGTTGTCCGGTTCGCGTTCTCTATCATACCGGTGATGCCAAGGGTGAAATTGCGCTGGGGGAACAATGGTCTGTGGCGCCGGATGATGATTTGCTCCATAAATTGCGAGAGCTGTTTGGCAATTCAGGTGTCCAGTTAAGGTTTTAATCGGGTAGGAATTCACCGGCGCTGTCGATACAATTAAGCCTCCCTCCCTGTGGAGGAGAGATGTTTTTATAACCCCGTGGATAAGTGGTCCTATGAATCTGAATTATCTCGATTTTGAGCAACCCATTGCAGAGCTCGAAGCTAAAATCGAAGAGCTGCAACTGGTCGGTAATGACAATGAAGTGAATATTACCGATGAAGTGGCAAAGCTAAGGGATAAAAGTCAGAAGCTGACGCAAAAGATTTATGCTGACCTGTCTTCCTGGCAGATTGTACAGGTGGCTCGTCACCCACAACGTCCCTATTCAATGGACTACATTGAGCGGGTATTCACCGACTTTGAAGAGCTGCACGGCGATCGTCACTTTGGCGATGACAAGGCTATCGTCGGCGGTGTAGCTCGCCTCAATGGAAAGCCCGTGATGGTTATCTGCGAGGAAAAAGGTCGTGGTGTCACCGATAAGGTTTACCGCAATTTTGGTATGCCCAAGCCAGAAGGTTACCGCAAGGCCATGCGACTGATGAAAATGGCTGAACGCTTCAAAATGCCGGTGTTGACGCTTATAGACACACCCGGAGCCTATCCGGGTATAGATTCAGAAGAACGTGGCATCAGTGAAGCTATCGCCCAGAATCTTGCTGTGATGTCGCGATTAAAGACGCCCATTATCTGCACGGTAATTGGTGAGGGCAGTTCTGGAGGCGCGCTTGCCATCGGTGTCGGCGATTATCTCAACATGCTGCAATATGCCACCTACTTTGTGATATCACCTGAGGGCTGTGCAAACATTATCTGGAAGACCACAGAAAAGGCTCCGGACGCTGCTGAAGCGATGGGTGTTACCTCCTCAGTACTTCAAGATCTGGGTATTGTTGATGAAACCATCCCTGAGCCACTCGGTGGTGCCCATCGGGATATTGAAGCGATGTCTGCCACGTTGCGGGAACGACTCTCAGCTCAGCTGGATCAGTTGCAGTCTGTGCCGATTGATGAATTGCTGGAAAAGCGCTATCAGCGCTTAATGGATTACGGCAACGCCTAGGGTGTTCACCTCATGCTGCCCGCTAATGCTGGGCGGATAACACCACTAATGTTCCCACTCGCCTGTTTTTCAACTCGATTGGCAGGGTGAGCTGTTTCTGTAACCAGGCAGGGGCGTTGGCTTCTGCCAGGGGTAAGCCGACATCCAGCGCAGGAAGACGGCATTGGGGACTAATTACCAAGTCTGCCCCAAGCTGTTTCAGTGTCTGGTGGGCATGTTGGTTGGCCCTGACCAGCCTGCCACGCAGATCAAAAGCCAGAAGTCCTTCTGTTTTCCACCCCTCGAACATGGATCGTGTCGCCTCAATCACCTGTTGTCGGGAATAGAAATAATCTTTTGCCAGGTTGGACTCAATCAACCGTGCCGCCATGATGGCAAAATCCAGGGCATTGCTTTGGTAGGTGTCTGTGAGGCCGGATAAGTCAACTGCACCCAGCACCTTGCCATCGTGTGGGTCGCGGATGACATCGGCAGAACAGGTCCAGTGTTTAATGCCCGCACAGAAGTGCTCGGCACCATACAGCTGTACAGGCTCCGCGGCTGCCAGTGCGGTACCGATGGCGTTGGTGCCTGCCGTTTTTTCATCCCAGACACCGCCCTGAATCAGGTTGATATCGCTGGCCTGGCTCAGTACGTTGTCATCGGCTTTAACGTCGAGAATCAAGCCTTCGGCGTCGGCGAGTAGAATCAGGCTGTCGGTGCGAAACAGTACCTGAGAAGCACGCTGCAAGATAGGATTGGCAGCTTTCATCAGATCAGCCTGAAGTGAACGCCGCTGGTCTAGCTGATCGGTATCGGAAATGATAGGTGCAAATTGTAATTCGGGATCTGTCTGTGACTGATAGCAACGTCGCCAGGAATCACCCACCACCGGGCGTATCAAATCCCCGGGATAATCCTCATCAACAAGAAACTTCTCCCAAGCGCCAAGCAATTGATTGTGCTGCTGGGGGTTGCTAAGCATCTGGGTGCGGTCGCGCAACTGTGTTGTGGCGAGGGCGGCCTGTTCGCGGGTATAAAAATGTCCCCGCTGCATAAACCCGGAAATAATGCCGGGCCGAACTGCCGTAACCTTGCCATCGCTCAGACGTGTGGCAACCACATCATCGGGAAGGCCGTCCAGCACATGCATGGGGGCTTCGTGACCGTTGTTAAATTTTGATGCGTAAACCACACCGCTTTCCATGTCATAAAAAGCGGGCTTAAAACCGTACGTGCGGTTTTCTTCACTGATTCCGCCTTTGCCCCGGTAAAAGTCATTTTCCTCCTGGAGCGCATCCAGGGTTAAAGCGCCTTTCGTCGGTGCTTCGTCTTTGACGTCACCGGGCTTGTTCATGGACATCGATACCTCCGGGTATCACTACCATTATTCTATTCATCGGCAATCACCTTTAATTATTAATTGACCGATCATTCTCCCGCCGTGTCCGATACCTAAAAGTATAGACACCAAAATGTCAATTACGTCACAAAAAGCGACTGTTTGTCTGTACTTAAGACCGCTCGGATTTGAGGTGCTCTTTATGCAGGGCAATGACTGCTGTCAGAAGGTTTTGGGCCTAGTTGTCAGCGGGCCTTCTTGTTATTGCAGCGGGCAAGATATACCTTACTGCCACTAATCAGTTTTTGAGACTATGACGTATACCCCGGACCAATTATTAAGCTTTCTGCCTAAGCTGCAACAGGCCAGTCATTGCTACGTTGCATACAGCGGCGGCCTTGACTCTCACGTGCTGCTTCACAGCATGGTGAGGCTGCTTGGAGCAGAGGGTGTGACAGCCATCCATATTAATCATCAGTTATCGCAGCATGCAGACAGCTGGCAGCAACATTGCCAGCAGGTATGCAAGGACCTGGGTGTAGAGCTGATCAATGAATCAGTTGAGTTCGAATTGGGCGGGCAAGGGCTGGAAGCTGCTGCCAGAGATGCCCGTTACCAGGTTTTTGAGCACCACCTGAAACATGGCGGACTTTTGTTGCTGGCACACCACGCCGATGATCAGGCAGAAACCGTACTGTTTCGTCTGTTGCGTGGCAGTGGGCCTCTCGGGCTTAGTGGAATCCCGGTTAGTCGGCCACTGGGGAGGGGCGAGTTGTTGCGCCCACTGTTGGCGTATTCACGGCTTGAGTTACAGGACTATGCGGATGCAGAAGGTCTGTCCTGGATTGAGGACGAGAGCAACCGGGAACTGGAATATGATCGCAATTATCTTCGTCACCAAGTGATCCCCGAACTAGCCCGCCGTTGGCCTGACTACACAGCCCGCATAGCGACCAGTGCAGCACTCTGCCGTGACAATCAGCAATTGGCAGATGAGCTGGCTATTCAGGATTTGCTGATGGTCGGGGAGCGATCGGAGCGACTGGGCTGGAGCGTCTGTATCGATTCATTTCAGGCCCTTGATACCCTGAGGCAGGGGAATCTGATTCGATATTGGTCGGCACTGCACGATTTTTCCCGGCCCGGCAGTCAGGTTATTGACGCGCTGAGGATGGAGTTATTGCCCGCCAGAATCGACGCTTCCCCAAAAGTTGCATGGGGGGATGCGCAACTGCGTCGTTATCAGCGCAGGTTGTACCTGTTACCCGCGTGGTTTGATCAGGAAGAACCTGACAGCCCATTATTCTGGCTTATTAACAGCCCACTGTTGTTGCCAGACAGCAGCTGCCTTTCCGGTACTGAAGTGTCAGGGGAAGGTTTGTATATCCCGAATAATGCTGAGCTGGAGATTCAGTTTCGTCAGGGTGGTGAACGATGTAAACCGCAAGGTCGTAAAGGCTCCAACACATTAAAAATTCTGTTTCAGGAGTACGGCCTCGAGCCATGGCTGCGAGACCGAGTGCCCTTGATTTATTTGAACGGCGAACTGGCGGCGGTGGCTGACCTGTGGGTTTGTGAGGGCTTTGAGGCAGAGCCTGATCAGAACGGTGTGACGATAAATTGGACTTATCCCGAGTAATTCGCATTGAGCG
>SBGI01000110.1 GCA_006227015.1 Gammaproteobacteria bacterium | reverse complement strand
AAGGAAATGCCCACCACATCTGCCTGCATATAATCGAGACTGGTGGTCTCTGTATCAAAGGCAAACAATTCAGCCTGTTCCAGGCGTTTTAACCAACCCTGAAATTGCTCCAGATCGAGCACCACCTGGTAGTCCTTTTCCGCTTCGGGACTGTCAATCTGCTGCGGGTCAGTGCCCTCTTTGAGTAGCTCTTCTGTCCAGGTCTTGAATTCACATTGCCGAAACCACTCCAACAGCTGTTGTTGGTCTGGTTCGCCATTGCTCAACTCTGTCGCCACTATTTCCAGAGGAACATCCGTTTTGATGGTGGCCAGTTGATAGGATAAGCGGGCCTGCTCTTCATGTTCTGCCAGTTTTTCCGGCATTTTCTTGGCGCCGCGAAATTCCAGCGTCCGAACCTGCTCCAGATCACCGTAGATCGAATCCAGGCCACCCAGGTTCTGCAGCATGGCCAATGCCGTTTTTTCACCCACACCCGGCACACCAGGAATGTTGTCGGACTTGTCACCTATTAATGCCAGGTAGTCGATAATCAGCTCCGGTGGCACACCAAACTTATCTTCGACGCCCTGCCGATCCAGAATGCTGTCTGTCATGGTATTCACCAGGGTCACCTGGTCACCCACCAACTGGGCCATATCCTTATCACCGGTGGAGATGACGACCTGATGCTGTTTGTGCGCCGCTTCCAGCGCCAATGTGCCAATCACATCGTCTGCCTCGACACCATCGACCACTAACAGCGGCAAACCCATAGCACGGATAATCTGGTGAATCGGATCTATCTGCGCTCTAAGCTCGTCCGGCATTGGTGGCCTGTGTGACTTGTAGGCTTCAAACAGCTCGTCGCGAAAAGTTTTTCCCTTGGCATCAAACACCACCACGATCGGGCTGCCCGGATAGTCTTTAAGGAGCCTACGCACCATGGAAATTACCCCTTTTACCGCTCCGGTAGGCTGTCCGCCGGAAGTGGTAAGTGGTGGCAACGCATGGAACGCGCGATACAAATAGGATGATCCGTCGACCAGCACCAGTGGGGCTTTATCATTCATGGCTAATTTTTTTATCGTCATTAAAGTCGCGAAGGATACCGCATATTGTTTCTTTCCACTTACCAAGGGTTTACTCTTGGTGAAAACAATCAGGGGTGGGGGCTCCCGTATGTCGTCATTTCCAGCGCCGGATAGCGGCATCATTACTCATTTTCTGGGTCAGTATCCTGATCTGGGTGATGCCTCCATCGAAGCGACCTATATTGCCAAGAATCACATGACCTGCCGGTTCCACTGCAACCAGCCTCAACCAGCGCATTACCTGATGGTAGCCGCAGTTCCCGGCGCAAGAGAGCGCCTGACTTTTTCAGCCTCCCTGGTGCAGCACCTTATCCGAGAAGGAGTACCGGTCACACCCGTAATTCATACTGTTTCAGGCGAATCACTTGCTCTTTATCAGGGTAATCCGGCCCTGCTTTTCAGGATTCCTGTAGGCCATTCTCCCAGCCATCAAAATATTGATACTTGTCAGCAAATTGGTGATTTTTTGGGGGAGATGCATGCTCGTTCACGACTTTTTGCCGATACCTACAATAACCCCAGAAGCCTGTTGTGGTTATCTTTTGCCTCCAAAGAGCTGACAGGGCATCTCTCAATTGGCGAACAGTCACTACTTCAGGAGCAACTGAACCGCTTCAAACGGACAATCGATGCCAACCCAGATTTGCCCTCCGGACCCTTGATTGGCAGCCTCTTTCCAGATCAACTGATTTTTTCGGATGGGCAACTCACCGCGGTAACCGGTTTTTATTTCAGCTGCACCGACTGGTTTTTACTGGACGTGGCACAGGCGGTCAACGAGTGGTGCTGCGACCCCCATGGCGAACTCGATAAACACCTCTGTCATGCCCTGTTAAATGCCTACGCTGAGAAAAGACCTTTCAATCAGACCGAGGGCCAGTACTGGCAGGATATTCTCTGTTTTTCAGCGACTCGCTTCTGGGTATCGAGGCTGCTCAGCAAATACACTGCCGTGGGTCATGTGTCACTCAGAGACCCTGAAGAATATCTGCATAAACTGGAACGCCGACTGATGTCTTACTGTCCACTCCCCCAGTGATGCCAACTTACGGGCTGCTGCCAGACAGCCCCCGTGTAAACGCCGTTACCAGATTTTCCATAAAAATCAGATAACTGCTGTCACTTAACGGGATATCGTGCCCCATGGGATCCAACTGTATCGCTTCCACACCGAGCTTGCCTGCCAGCTGCAGCGCGGCCTTATTGTTGAGCTGGGCTTCTGTGAACACGCATTGCACTTTATTGCCGAGTGCCAGCATCTCTGCTGCGTGCCTTGCGCCCTGCTGTCGACCAGCAACCACCTGCGTCGACGCTAACTGCTGCAGACCATAATGCTGCACAAAGTGCCCATAACCATCGTGAGTCACCACAAATCCCTTCTTGCTTAAAGGCTTCAGCGCCAACCGTGTACGCGTGTCAAATGCTTCTATCTCACCTGCAAATCGGCGCAAATTCGCTTTAAAAAGCTGTTCTTTCGCGGGAAATAGTGCTGACAACCGCTCAGCAACAGCACGAGCTGCCCGTTGTGCGTTCATCGGATTTAACCAAAGGTGGGGATCTCGTGCGTGTTCCTGGTGATTGTGGTGGTCTTGCCCTGCCCCGTGCGCATCCTGCGCCTCATCTAATGGTGATACGCTGGGCCAGCTTATAGAGGGAAGGTTTGACAAGGTCAGCACATCCTCCCTCGCCCCAGCCAGCGGTTTGGTGAATGCAGACTCCAGCTCCGGTCCCACCCAAACCACCAATGCGGCCCCGTTGATGGCTCGAACATCCGAGAATTTTAATGCGTAGTCATGGGGCGATAGATTGCCGGGCATTATCTGCCTGACTGTTAACTCCTCACCAACCACCCCCTGCACCAGCATTGCCAAGGGCTTTATAGTTACCACCACTGTAGGTTTCGCATCTGCTATGGCTGCAGATGCGAGCACACAAAAACTTAAAATAGCTAT
>SBGI01000183.1 GCA_006227015.1 Gammaproteobacteria bacterium | reverse complement strand
TAATTTACTGTGGTCCCCGCGCTTACCCAGGGTGCGACCGTGGGACTATCGAGCAGCAGTGTAGCCGTTCCGGCTGTACAGGCGGACGCGTCAACCTGAATCGTCATTTCTGAGCCGACACTGTCTGCAATGTCCGTGCTGATAAAAATGCCGCTGGATGACTCGGAGTAACTGTTGCCCACTGTAAGGGCCGGATCGAGCCAGTCGAAATAATTACCACGTGCATCACTGTTCGGGTTCGCATCCAGCAAGCGACTGGATGATGCATTCCCTTCCGTGGCGGCATGCAACACAACCCCGTTGTAGATATTGCTGGGCGTTACACTGGCCAGATTGTCATCAAAGCCAATGGGTTGACGGTATTCAAGGTAAAGCCAGTTCTTCTGACCGGTGGCTGCATTGATAGAACGCAGCACTTTAAGCGCCATCGCGCTGCCATCGGGCGCGGTTTCGTAGGGTTTCAGTTGATAAACCCCAGCGCTACTGACCTCCACGATATCTTCCGGCAACAACCAGCCCAACCGCTCTTTCTGGAAGGCGTTAAAATGTGCATTGTTGCCGGTCCCCATGGTATCCAGCGTATCGCCATAATAGATGGTGGAACAGCTGCCACTGGCCACCTGGTCACCACATTCCAGGGACTCCGAGTGATAAAGCCCCAGGTTGTGTCCCAACTCATGGGCAATGACCCGGTTGTCGATGGTGCCGTTTATCCAGCTGATGTTGCCGCCTATATATGCAGAGCCACTGAAACCACAGGCATTTTTCGGGAACACATAGACCAGGCGGTTATAACCGAGGGGGTCATAGCCATTGGCGATGGCATTGTCGTTTGCCATGCTTGCCAACTCATCTGGCAGGCAGGTCGTGCTGTCCTGGTCGATGGTTGTCCAATCCACCACGGCGCCGCTGATGGATGCCTGCCCGTAGGAGGCTTCCACAAAGAATGCGTTAATGTCACCAAAGATAACCTGTTCCACCTGTGCTGCTGACCAGGGCATGTCACCGGATGCATTCCTGAAATTGACCAGCATCACCAGGGTAGTCTTGTCACCATAGGTGTCGGCCAGTTCCGGAGTATAGCTAGCGGACGAAGTGCCGCCTGATTCACAGCACTCGAGAATTTCAAAACTACCTGCACCCGGCTCTACGATCAGGTCCCCTTCCGTGTCATCTGAATCTCCGGAACCCAGCAGTAGCAAACCTTTTGCTCGCACCATACTGCCCGCAGGGAAAACCGGCGGCTCTCCCGTAAAATGCATTTCGAAGCGTTCGCCGATTGCTGTCTCAAATAAATGACGCAGTTGGTGAGTGCCGTTTTCATAGTCGTCATAACGCGCCTGCAATCTGCCTTCGATCATGTCCAGGTTGTTCAGCAATCTATCCTGTACTTCGGCGGGCATTCCCTGTCTTTGATCTTCAGGTATCACCGCACGAAATAACTGCGCGGGATCACTTTCTACCAGCTCTGACAACAGTGCATACCGCTGCTCTGCCAACTCAACGAGCTGTTCCAGCTGATTGGCTTTATTGAGACCCTGAGCCTTTCCGAATGATTGTTGCTGTGCGATCAGCGCCTGTGTCATCTGTGCGGCCTGATCCTGAGAGGGAGTGGTGTGTCCGGGTGTTACGGCGGCGCTTAGCAGCACCATCAAACCCGTTCGTAAGATCTGTCTGAATCGTCTCGGTTTTGCCGGCCCGAAGCGGCCAGCCCAACCTGTACTCAGGTCGAGTAATCGTGTCATGAATTGCCCCATTCATTAAAACTGTGTCATCAACGTTTTTGGTACGTCTCCTTCTGCTACCGGTTATTTTTGCTCTTGCCGCGAACTGTCCCACCAGGCACAGCCCTCGCAGCAAACGGGAGGCCAATCCCGACCTCCCAGCTCCCTTTTGCCATCCCTGTTCCACTGGCATCCATTCGCCACTCAATTCTTGTTGTTTCGTCCCTGTCCTGCCGACATTCCCTGTCGTAAAGCCCGGAATTAATGACGCGCTTGATGAGATCCAACACTTTCGCGAGATATCTCACCTTGCCTGCGAAAAGCACGCAGTAACCCGATAAAGCCTGATCCTGGGCTTTTTTGTTTCTTGTTTTATTTATCCGGAAATCCGGTGTCTTAGCGATGCAGAACCATCGAATGTGCCTGACTACCACCCTTTATATTCAAGGCCAACCAGTCAAACATTGGGCGCATTTCCTTGCGCTGTTATTGTGATGCTGTGTAAATACTGTCCATTTTTCAGGTCGACTTTTGAGGGCCAACCTTTAGGTTGCAGGCACGATATAGGCACCCAAATCTTCAGTCAAATAGTGGTCATAAAATGATCAGCAGGAAAGTGGCAGCGCTAAAAGTCATGTAATTGATCACAGAATAATCAGTAGCTGTTTGTTTTTTGTGCACTATTTATCAAATTGATGAGAAGTCTAATATTCATTTAGCAATGCGATTACCCATTTTTTATATGGAGTTCGGGATAATTCTGTTAAAAACGATAACTAAAAAGTCTATAAATCAATCAGTTATATGCCACAAATTATCTGTGCACTACGGCCACATCCTCTGAAATAACATTATGTTCTATAAATAACTCTTTATAATTACTGAAAATTTGCGATCTTGCGGCTCGATACTCCCTCTTGGTAGCAGCAATTCTGTCGAAACCTGCCTCAACCCGACCCATACTTAGTTGTGTGTTATCTGCTGGTATGAGTGCGTATGTCTCTCTCTGATCTCAGAACCCTGATACAAAAAACCACCTGTGCTGATGAGCAGGTATGTGTTGAGCAACTGCTTTCAACACCCCCAATGGATGAACATCAACAGCGCTTATCTCTGGCGCTGGCTCGTCAACTCGTCACAGCCTGCCGCAGCGATAAGCAACGCCAGGGCTCACTGGAATCCTTTCTTCAGGAATTCGGGCTGTCAAACCGTGAAGGCATTGCCCTGATGTGCCTGGCCGAAGCCCTGTTGAGGGTCCCCGATGAGGCCACAGCAGATCAGTTAATCGCCGAAAAGCTGCGGGAGGGAGACTGGGCCAGCCACCGGGGGCACTCCGAATCACTATTCGTCAATGCCTCTGTGTGGGGGCTTATGCTAACGGGTGAAGTGCTGACTCTGGATCAAGGCATCACCGAAGACCCACCCGGCTGGGTGCGGCGACTGATCAACCGCCTTGGAGAACCTGTCGTGCGCAAAGCCATGATGCAGGCCATGCGTATTATGGGCAGTCAGTACGTGATGGGGCGTACGCTACCGGAAGCCATGGAGCGCGGTCGCGCTGAAGCCACCAGCGAGGAGCGATTCTCCTTCGATATGCTTGGCGAGGGCGCCAGAACAGAGGCCGATGCCAAGCGGTATTTTGACGCTTATGCTGAAGCCATCTGCCAAATCGGTGCAGCTACCCAGGCTGGTGAGGTACAACGTGCAGATGGCATTTCTGTAAAACTGTCCGCCCTGCACCCCCGCTACCAGTTTAGCCAGCGCCAGTCCGTCATGGCCGATCTGCTGGCTCGCCTGCGTGCGCTTGCCATGGCTGCCCGGGATCAACAAATTGGTTTCAGCATTGATGCCGAGGAAGCGTCACGGCTGGATTTATCTCTGGATCTTTTTGAAGCCCTGGCTCGTGATCCCGCATTACAGGACTGGCAGGGTTTGGGTTTTGTACTTCAGGCCTACCAGAAACGTGCACCACTGGTGGCACAGTGGCTGATTGCACTGGCAAAAGATACCCACCGGCAGCTGATGGTGCGACTGGTGAAAGGTGCCTACTGGGACACTGAAATCAAACTGGCCCAGGAAGCCGGGCTCAGTGATTACCCGGTGTTCACTCGCAAGGTAAATACCGATTATTGCTATTTGCATTGCGCCAACCTGCTACTGTCTAGCCCAGAACAGATCTACCCACAATTTGCCACACACAATGCGCAAACTGTCGCAGCCATTCTCCAGATGGCAGGCGACGCCAACTATGAATTGCAGCGCCTGCATGGCATGGGCGAATTGCTCTATCACCAGTTACGGGTTCACTATGAGGGACAACAGCAGCCACTACCCTCTGTGCGCATTTATGCCCCGGTTGGCCAGCACCGGGAATTGTTACCCTACCTGGTGCGACGTTTACTGGAGAATGGCGCCAACACCTCCTTTGTTAACCGCCTGCTGGACCAGCAAGTCCCCGTAGACGAACTGGTACAACCCCTGTTGCCTCAGGTGCGGTCATCCCAAAGCCGCCGACACCGCCATATACCCAAACCACCTGACCTGTACCTTGCTTCAAAAGAACCCCGCAGTAATTCTCCGGGCATTGACCTCAATAACCCGCGAGAAGTGGAAAAACTGCTTCGTGCTATAGCAAAGGCCGACGCCATAAACTGGCGTGCGGGGCCCATCATTGACGGCACCATGAGGGCTGGAAGACTGCAACCGGTGCTCTCCCCTGCCGATGGAAAAACCATTGGTTTGGCCAGTGACAGCAAGGCCGAAGATATCGAGGATGCCCTGGATTCGGCCTGTCGTGCACAACCCGGCTGGGATCTGCAAGGTGGCCACCTCCGGGCTGACGCCCTGGAGCAGACAGCGGCACTGCTGTCTGCAGAATTTTATTCGCTGGTCACATTGATTGTCAGAGAGGCCGGACGCACTCTTGACGATGCCATTGCCGAGGTGCGCGAGGCCATTGATTTTTGCCACTACTACAGCCTGCAATCCCGACGCCATTTTGCCGAGCCACTGCCGTTGCCCGGACCAACCGGTGAAGACAACCAGCTCAGCCTCCATGGCCGCGGCGTGTTCGTTTGTATCAGTCCGTGGAATTTCCCTTTGGCGATCTTTACCGGCCAGGTTGCCGCTGCTCTGGCAGCGGGCAATGCTGTCATTGCCAAGCCGGCTGCACAAACCCCTCTGGTGGCGGCCTTTGCCACACAACTTTTCCACCAGGCAGGTGTTCCAGCAGAGGTTTTACACCTGTTAACCGGCGATGGACAGACACTGGGCAACCACCTTTTGCCTGACCCGCGCATCGCCGGCGTTGCCTTTACCGGTTCGACCAACACTGCCCATACCATTCAACGTACGCTGGCAGAAAGAGAGGGAGCGATTGTTCCCCTGATTGCCGAAACCGGCGGACAGAATGTCATGGTGGTGGATTCCACAGCCCTGCCAGAACAGGTTGTCGATGACGTGATTCGATCGGCCTTCCTCAGCGCCGGGCAACGCTGTTCGGCACTGCGCGTATTGTTTGTTCAAGAGGATATTGCCGACTCTCTGTTACAGACACTTGCCGGTGCCTTACAAAGCCTGCAACTGGGTGATCCGGGCTTGCTGTGCACAGATATAGGCCCGGTGATTGACAAGGCAGCCCGGGAAAGACTCGATGCACATATTTCCCGTATGAGGTCAGAAGGTAACCTGCTTGCAAAACTGACATTGCCCCATTCCCTGAATGGCTGGTTTGTCGCTCCCCATATTTTCGAAATCAACCAGCTGTCACAGTTAACGGAAGAGATTTTCGGGCCGATTCTGCACGTTATTCGATACCGTTCCAGCGAGTTAGACAGTGTGATTACTCAGATTAATGACTGTGGTTACGGACTGACACTGGGAATCCACAGCCGAATCAGCGGGTTTGCCGAACAGGTGTTCAAGCGCACACGGGTGGGCAATACCTATATCAACCGCAATATGGTCGGTGCCGTTGTGGGTTGTCAGCCTTTTGGCGGTTGCGGCCTGTCCGGCACCGGACCCAAAGCCGGTGGCCCCCACTACCTCACCGCCTTCGCGATCGAAAAAGCACGCAGCGAGAATATCACTGCCCGGGGAGGAAATACCGCGCTGTTTGGTTTGCCCGACGACTAAGCCCGCCAATCAGCGGCTGGTAAACACCGGATCGCGATCTTCGCGGCGCGCCTGCAGCCCCTCTTTCAAGTCGCCGGAGGTATGGCAGCGCTCAATCTGAATCAGTGCCCTGGCCAGGTCCAAATTGCCATCGGCCATCTGGTCACAAAGCTGCTTCATGGTCGCAACCGTCAGCGGGGACAGTGGCAGCAGACTTTCCACCAACTTCATGGTTTCGGTCTCCAGCTCATCCTGAAGCACCAGGTGGGTCAGGTAACCTACCCGCAGCAATGTTTCCGACTCCAGTATTTCTGAAGAGATAAGAATACGTTTGGCTGTAGTCACACCCAGTCGCTTCACGTATCGACGGATACCGTTCATGGGATAGCAGAGACCAATTTCTGCTGCCGGTACCTTGAGGCGCATACCGTGGACACCGATACGGTAGTCACAACACAACCCGAGCTCGGAACCACCGCCGTAAACACTGCCATTGAGGGCACAGACCACCGGCATCGGCATGGCAGCCAAGCGGTCGGTCAGGGTTTCGAATTTCTCACCAGTCATATCACCGGAAGACATCTGCTCAAGAGATGCTCCGGCACAGAAGGTTTTTTCACCCTGGCCGGTAATCACCAACACGCGGATGTTTTTGTTGGCTTCAACACGATCCAGCTGGTCGATGAACAGGTCAATGCCCTGAGCAGTCAGTGAATTGTGTTTGGCGGGGTTGTTGAGAAGGATGCGGGCGATCGCTCCATCCATGGATAACAAAACAGGGTCATCTGAATTACTCATATTACAGCCTTCCCATCTACGGGTTCAGGAGTGATCAGGTTGAGATTGCATAGCGACGTTTAATTTTCTCCGCCGCCGCATGGTAGACACTGCGAATTTCCTCGCGACAATTAATATTAACTTCCAGATCCCGCAATAGTCCATCACCAATCCCGTAGATCCAGCCGTGCACGGTGAGCTCCTGTCCCCGCGCCCACGCATCTCGGATGATGTTGGTTTTACAGACATTGACCACCTGCTCAATGACATTCAATTCACAAACTTCATCAATTACTTTGTCTTTGTTACAGCCTTCTGTGAGGTAGGCCTGGTGGATATACTGCACGTCCTGAACATTAAGCAACCAATGGTCAATCAACCCAAGGTTTTCCTTCTCTACCGCTGCTTTTACACCACCACAGCCATAGTGACCACACACTATCACATGCTTAACCTTGAGGTATTCCACTGCATATTGCATGACAGACAGACAGTTAAGGTCACTGTGAACCACCATGTTGGCGACGTTGCGGTGAACAAACAGTTCACCGGGCATCAGGCCAACAATCTCGTTCGCCGGAACGCGGCTGTCGGAACAACCTATCCAGAGAAATTCAGGAGCCTGCTGTTTGCAAAGGCGTTCAAAAAACGTCGGGTCAGCCTCTTTCATGGACTTGGCCCAGGCAACATTTTTCTCGAACAGTTCTTTCAAAGGTGATCTCCGGAAGCTTCAGAGGTAAGAAGGGAGCTTTAAGTTTACGTCCTATTCGGGCACAAAAAAACCGGATAAATTATCCGGTTTTTATTGCTGAAGCCCGCTTTATTTCAGCGCATCGGGGCCCCGATGGCGGATATCTCTTCCCTGTACCAGGTAAACGATATGTTCACAGATATTCTTGGCGTGATCGCCAACCCGCTCCAGGGAACGCAGCGCCCAAAGAATATTCATGGAACGGGAAATACTGCGAGGGTCTTCCATCATATAGGTAATCATTTCCCGCAACGCCGACTTATAGTCCATGTCCACTTGGCGGTCATCTTTCATAGTCGCGATCGCTGCCTCGGCATCAAACCGTGAAAAGGCATCGAGGGAGTCATTGAGCATTTTGCGTACGCAGTTACCGATATGCCGCACTTCGGTGTAACCCCGCGGAGCCTCACCTTCTTCTGAAAGCTTGATCGCCATTTTTGCAATTTTCTGGGCTTCGTCACCGATGCGCTCCAGATCGCGGATGGTTTTCGACACTGCCGTCACCAGTCGCAAATCACTGGCCGCCGGCTGGCGACGGGCAATCAGCGTGGTGCAGGTTTCATCGATGTCCATCTCCATTTCATCGATGCGCGATTCCACTTCAATCACTTTTTCTGCCAGTCTGCTGTCCGCATCTTCCAGGGCACGAATGGCGTCGCCCACCTGCATTTCTACCAGGCCGCCCATTTCCAGCATACTGGTTTTGATTTCTTCCAGGTCCTCATTGAATTGCCTGGAGATATGCTGATCGAGATTTAACTTGTCCATTGATCGCTCCTGTTAACCAAAACGCCCGGTAATATAAGCTTCTGTCAACGCATGTTCGGGTGCCGTAAAGACTCTTTCCGTATCGTTGACTTCAACCAGGTGGCCGAGGTGAAAATAGGCTGTGCGATGGGAAACCCGGGCTGCCTGTTGCATTGAGTGCGTCACAATCGCAATGGTGTAATTTTCTGACAGTTCTGCAATTAATTCTTCGATTTTGGCGGTGGCAATGGGATCCAGCGCTGAGCAGGGCTCATCCATCAGGATCACTTCCGGGCTAATGGCAATTGCCCGGGCAATACAGAGCCGTTGCTGTTGCCCGCCCGACAGGCCTGTTCCAGGTTGATCAAGGCGGTCTTTGACCTCTTCCCACAACCCGGCCCGGCGCAGACTCTTCTCCACAATTTCATCCAGCTCTGCACGCCGGCTTGCCAGCCCGTGCAAACGGGGACCATAGGAGACGTTGTCATAAATGGTCTTGGGGAACGGGTTGGGTTTCTGGAACACCATGCCGACTCTTGCACGCAGTGCCACCGGGTCCATTTTGGCGCCGTAGATATTTTCACTGTCCAGGCTTAGCTCACCCTGAACACGGCAGCTCTCCACCGTGTCGTTCATGCGATTGATACTGCGCAGGAACGTGGATTTACCACAGCCCGACGGGCCAATCATGGCAATCACTTCATTCTGGCCAATATCCACGCTGACATTGAAAATCGCCTGCTTATCCCCGTAGAACACATCCACGTTGCGCATGGACATTTTTGGATTCCTGACGAAAGGCGAACCAATTGCCTGTTCGGGATAATCCATCGCATCCGGTACGGTGGTCTTGGGTTTGGCGTTTTTTTCTAACATTGTTGCTGTGTCTGTTACCAATTTGTTCACCATTATCAGTCCGTCCTGAAAAGGTTACCAGCGGCGCTCGAGCTTTTTGCGCAGCACCACGGCCAGTGTGTTCATCATGATAAGGAATGCCAGCAATACCATAATCGCCGCAGAGGTTTTCTCCACAAAGGCGCGTTCCGGGCTATCCGCCCAAAGGAAAATCTGTACTGGCAGTACCGTTGCCGGGTCGGTAAACCCGCCCGGGATATCCACAATAAAGGCCACCATACCGATCATCAGCAGTGGCGCCGTCTCACCCAAAGCCTGAGCCATACCAATAATAGCGCCGGTGAGCATGCCGGGCATGGCCAGCGGCAAGACATGGTGGAGGACCACCTGCATCGGGGATGCACCCACGCCGATGGCTGCCTCGCGAATGGAGGGCGGCACCGCCTTGATCGCAGCACGGCTGGAAATAATGATGGTGGGCAGGGTCATCAGCGTTAACACCAAGCCACCCACCAACGGCACAGAACGCGGCACATGGAAGAAGTTGATGAATATGGCGAGGCCCAGCAGGCCGAAAATAATCGACGGTACCGCTGCCAGATTGTTGATATTCACTTCAATCAGGTCGGTCCAACGGTTTTTCGGGGCAAATTCTTCAAGATAAACCGCTGCTGCAACCCCGATCGGAAATGACAGTACCAGGGTAACCACCAGCGTAAACAGTGATCCCATAGCGGCGCCCCAGATACCAGCCTGCTCCGGTTCGCGAGAGTCGCCGGAAGTAAAAAAGGTACTGTTAAAGCCAAGCTTGATGGCGCCATCCTGCTCCAGTTGCTCAATCCAGCCCTGGCGCAACTCACTGGTACGGCCGGTAAAGGCGCCGCCCTCATCGCCAATGCTTTTGTAGTAGGTGTCCACGTCATCATCGGCTATCAGCCACAGGGTTTCCGTTTGCCCCATCAACTCGGGGCGATGCAGTAGCCGGTCTCGCAATTTGTAACCGGCTCCACTACTCACCAGAGAGAACAGCTCGCGCTTTTCTTTGCGTTTGCTAACATCGGGAAACCGCTGCTGCAGAGCTTTTTTCACCAGGCCCTGGAAGTTGGCCAGCGCCACCTGCTGCTTGTTTTCCAGGTCGGTTATGCCCAGCAGGTCGGCGTCATAGGTCACTTCAAGCTGAATGGAGGTTTCCAGGAACGCCTTGTGGCCCTTGCCAATAATGTCGATAAACAGCAGCGCCACACAGAGCAGGCCGAAGGCGATGGCCATCATGCCATAGGCGCGAAAGCGCTTTTCGGCACGGTAGCGTTTGCTCAGGCTGCGCTGGATAGTCGCCGCATGTGAACGTTTTATCTCAGTCATATTGTTCCCGATATTTTTTAACCACGCGCAGTGCGATGAAGTTGAGAACCAGTGTCACCAAAAACAGCATCAGGCCCAGCGCAAAGGCTGCCAGGGTTTTCGGACTGTCAAATTCCTGATCGCCCACCAGCAAGGTGACGATCTGAACCGTCACGGTGGTCACGGTTTCCAGTGGGTTCAGTGTCAACTGCGCGGCGAGTCCCGCGGCCATCACCACAATCATGGTTTCGCCAATGGCCCGGGAAACCGCCAGCAATACGCCGCCCACGATGCCGGGTAACGCGGCGGGGAAAATCACCTGCTTGATGGTTTCCGATCTGGTGGCACCAAGGCCGAGGGAGCCGTCACGCAGGCTTTGCGGGACAGCGTTAATGACATCGTCCGCCAGGGACGACACAAAGGGAATAATCATCACCCCCATCACCAGGCCGGCAGCCAGCGCACTTTCAGAGGAAACCTGAAGCCCCATGCTTTCGCCACTCTGGCGAAGGAACGGCGCCACCGTGAGGGCTGCAAAAAAGCCGTAGACCACGGTGGGAATACCGGCGAGAATTTCCAGTGCCGGTTTTGCCAAACCACGAAATTTTGGCGATGCATATTCCGCCAGATAAATGGCTGACATCAGGCCCACGGGGACAGCCACCACCATGGCAATCATCGATATCAGCAGCGTGCCCACAAACAGGGGTATCGCTCCAAAACTACCAGAAGAACCGACCTGATCGGCACGAATGGCCATTTGCGGGCTCCATTCGGTACCAAACAGAAAGTCTGTGACCGGAATACTTTTGAAAAACCGCATCGATTCGAATAGCACCGACAGCAGAATGCCGAGGGTAGTGAGAATCGCCACGCAGGCGCATGACAACAGCATGATTTTGAACACTTTCTCAACCTGCTGCCGGGCCCGCAGTTGCGGCGAGACTTTTACCCAGCCCCAGCCCAGACCAATTACCCCCAGTGACAGCACCACCGCTGTTGCCAGGTAGCGCCCTATATTTCGCATATCGGACAACTGATTGGCAGCATGTACCAGCACAGGGTCAGCGCCGTCGCGACTGAGGGCACCACTGGCAATGTTTTCTACGCTGTTTAGTAACAGGTTTTGATCCGCCATGGTCGCTGGCTGATGGCTTTCAGGCAGGCCATTAAGTAGCGCCAAACTGATAATCGGATCATCAAACATCAGCCAGAATACAAGCAGCAGGACCGCCGGCAAGGCACACCAGATAGCAGCACGCATACCGTAGTAAAACGGCAGGGAGTGCAAATGCCGAATTCCACCCAGAGGACGAGCCATGGTCACGGAACGGTTGTGCGCCAGAAGGTAGGCGACGGCACTCAGTGCAAGAAGCACAATCACCAGGTTAGCTGTCTGCATAGCGGTATTACCAATAATTACCAGTTACAAAGAAAAACAGGGCCTGGCTTGCGCCAGGCCCAACTTCATCAGCTTGTGGGAGAAGCCACGTATTGTTGCTGTGAAACTTACAAACCATCAGCAGTCATGGGCTTCTGATTCAGCACATCAGCGCCAATCCCGGTGCGCATGGCAGCCGGCATGGGGATCATGCCCTTCTCGGCCAGATAGCCATCTTCGCCCCAGGCTTTTTCGGAAGTGAATTCCGCCAGGTAGCCGTCAATGCCGGGAACCACACCGATGTGGGCTTTTTTCACGTAGAAGAACAGTGGGCGCGAAATGCTGTAGGACTTGTCAGCAATGGTCTCAAACTCCGGCTCAACACCTTCAATGGTAGAACCCTGAACTACGTCGCTGTTCTGATCTAGGAAAGAGAACCCGAAGATACCCAGTGCCGCGTGGTTGGCCTCGAGTTTCTGGATAATCAGGTTGTCGTTTTCGCCAGCTTCAATGTAGTGACCATCTTCTCGGATGGCGTGGGCCACGGCCTGGAATACTTTTTTACCCTTCTTGTTGAAAGCGTTTTCGGGAATACCAAGCTTTGCCATCAGGGATTTGATTTCGGCTTCATCCTTTGAACCGCGCAGGGTTTTCAGGTCTTCAAACTTCTTGGCACCACCTTCCATCGCCAGCTCGGCAAAGGCATCGCGGGTACCGGAAGTCGGAGGCGGGCCAAGCACTTCAATATTTGTTGCAGGCAACGCCGGGTTAACGTCTTTCCAGGTTTTGTAGGGGTTATCGATGAGCTTGCCATCGGAGCCGGGGACTTTCGCCGCCAGAGCCAGGTACAGATCCTTGCGGGTCAGATTCATGTGCGGCGCATCGACAGAGTTGGCAACGACAATGCCATCATAACCAATCTGTACTTCGATAATGTCCTTTACGCCGTTTTCCTGACACATTTCAAACTCTGATTTTTTGATACGGCGTGAGGCATTCGTAATGTCGGCGTGCTTGGTACCAACGCCCGAGCAGAACAGCTTCATACCGCCACCGGAACCGGTGGATTCAACTTTTGGGGTCGGGTTGCCGGTAGCCTTACCGAAACGCTCTGCCACAACCGTGGCAAAGGGGTAGACGGTTGACGAGCCGACAATGCTGACATAGTCACGAGCTGCAGCCAGTGCTGTTGTACTGGCCATAGACAGCGCCATGACGGCACCGGCAATTGCTAACTTTTGTGTGTATTTCACTGTTGCCTCCAGGGCTTATCGTTAAACATCGAACGACATGCTAGTCCGCTTTCGTGACAACTATATGAATACAATATGACAGTAATGTTACAACCGTTAACACCCCGCTGAAAGGCTTTCTTCGTGTCGCTATATTTATGCCCTTATAATGGGTAGCTGTTGCTGGAGAGCTGAAAATTACCATGTCCAACCTGACCCGCTTACTGGAATCACTGGCCAGAGGCATAGACTGTTTTACCGAAAAAACCGGACAGCTGATCGCCTGGCTAACCCTGATAATGATGGCACTTACCTGCACGGTAGTGGTCATGCGCTATTTTCTGGAAACCGGTTCCATAGCCCTGCAAGAATCTGTGACCTACCTGCACAGCCTGCTATTCCTGCTGGGTGCCGCCTACACCCTGAAACGGGGTGGCCATGTCAGGGTCGACATTCTCTATCAACGTTTTAGCGCCCGCACCCAGGCACTGGTTGACGCCATAGGCTCCGTATTGTTTTTAATCCCGGTTTCGTTGTTGATTCTGATCTTTTGTTGGGATTACGTGGCCAGCAGCTGGGCCATCGGCGAAGTATCCAAAGAGGCACGGGGTCTACCCTGGGTCTATCTCCTGAAAAGCCTGCTATTGATCATGCCTGTCACCCTGCTCTTACAGGGCATTGCCGAGTTCATCAAAAACCTGCTCTTTTTTTGCGGTGTCGGGGGTGATCATACCGGGACACAGCAGGAGGGCATGATCTGATGGCCGAGTATATCCCCCTGCTCATGTTTGCCGTGGTCTGCCTGGTGCTGATGGCGGGCTATCCGGTGGCTCTCACCCTCGCCGGCACGGCACTGTTGTTTGCCCTGGTGGGCAGTGCCAGCGGGCACTTTGACATGTCGTTTCTGCACGCACTGCCCAATCGCCTGTATGGCACCATGGACAATACGACGCTGATTGCCGTGCCACTGTTTGTGCTGATGGGTGTGATGCTGGAAAAATCCAAACTGGCCGAAGATCTGTTGGATAGCATGGCCATGTTGTTCGGCAAGTTTAAGGGCGGTCTGGGGATTTCTGTGGTGGTGGTGGGCATGCTGTTGGCTGCCAGCACCGGGATTGTAGGGGCGACCGTGGTCACCATGGGGCTGATGTCACTGCCCACCATGCTGAAGCGCGGCTACGACCCCGCGCTGGCCACCGGGGCGATTTGTGCCACGGGCACTCTTGGCCAGATCATTCCTCCCTCCATCGCCTTGGTTCTGCTGGGAGACATCCTCTCCAGCGCCTATCAACAGGCACAGCTGAGCCAGGGCATTTTTACCCCTAAAACTGTGTCCATCGGTGACCTGTTTGTGGGCGCCATTATTCCGGGGCTGGTGCTGGTTTCCCTGTATATCGGCTACTTGCTGTTTATTTCCCGGGTGAAGCCGGCTTCAGCCCCCGTGGCGTTTAGTTCTGATAATGGAAATATCAGTGCCACGAGGCTGCTGCGCAGCCTGTTACCACCGGTGATTCTGATTGTGGCCGTGCTCGGCTCCATCCTGAAAGGCGCTGCCACACCCACCGAAGCCGCCGGCGTCGGCGCACTGGGGGCTACACTCCTGGCCATTTGGCGGGGCCAGCTCGACCTGGCACGCCTCAGGGAAGTGATGCGCTCTACCACTGAAATTACTGCCATGGTGTTTCTGATCCTGATAGGCGCTGCGGTTTTTTCCCTGGTGTTCCGAGGTTTCGGTGGTGAAGAGCTGGTCTCCCATCTGTTCAATCACATCCCCGGGGGAGTGATTGGCGCCACCTTGGTGGTCATGCTGGTGATTTTCCTGCTGGGTTTTATTCTCGACTTTATTGAAATCACGTTTGTGGTAGTGCCCATCGTGGCACCGGTGCTGCTGGCCATGGGCCTCGACCCCATCTGGCTGGGCATTATGATCGCCATTAACCTACAGACATCCTTTCTGACGCCACCTTTTGGCTTTGCACTGTTTTATCTGCGTGGCGTGGCGCCCGCTTCCGTAAAAACCGGTGATATTTATCGGGGTGTTGTCCCCTTCATCATCATTCAGTTGCTACTCTTAATGATGCTCGCTCTATGGCCGGGGCTCGCCACATGGCTGCCCAGTGCCGTTTTTTAGGCATTAAATGACCAAAATCTATAAAAAGAGGAATTGTCTGTGAGCACCATCAACCAACCGCCTGCACCCTGCGGGGAATTGACCCTGCAAACCATAGCCATGCCCAAGGATACCAACGCCAGCGGTGATATTTTTGGTGGCTGGCTAATGTCACAAATGGACCTTGGTAGTGCCATCATGGCTCAGCGTATTGCCAAAGGGAGAGTCGCCACCGTCGCTATCAGTGAAATGGCTTTCCTGCGCCCGGTCCCCGTGGGCGCCATCGTCAGTTGCTACTGTGAGCTGGTGGAAGTGGGGCGAAGCTCCATGAGCATCAATGTGGAAGTGTGGATCAATATCGAATCCACCAACGAGCCCGCCAAGGTCACGGAGGGGCAATTCGTGTTTGTCGCCATTGATGAAGAGGGAAATACCCGAAAGGTGGATAAACAGCTTTCGGGTAACCGAGGCGGGCTAAGCTGACCGGCGATCAAACCCCATTGTCTTCCTTCAGGGTTTCCAGGTATTTGGTTAACTCCTGATAGCCGCCAATGTATTGTTCGCCATGAAAGATTTGCGGCACGGTATTCACAGGTTTACCGACAGTTTTAGCGAGATCAGCCGGCGTAATACCTTCTTCATGAATATTGACATAACGGAACGGCAGTTCTTTTGCCTCCATAACCGCCTTGGCCTGGCGACAGAAACCACATGCGTCATGCCCAAAAATGGTGAAACGTTGCATGATGAACCTCCTCTGCGTCTATCATCAATAGCTGTCACTATAGAATTTCAGAGCGTCATAGTTCAATTTGATTAAATTTATTCTTTCGATAGCAGCTTGCTATTTTTAGGTTGCCGACAGTAGAGCATCCTTAAAAATACCAGCAATCCCATGGCCGCCATTAAATGCTTCAGGGTGTGTCCACTGACCACCCCGGTCCATTGAAAAATATCACCATCAAAAACCTCAAAGACTTTTGCCAGCAGGTAACAGAACAGTAACCAGCCAATATCCCCCGACCGGGTAAACCTGGATGGCCGCATCAACATGAGCACCGGTATGCCTACCAGGGGAAGAAACTGTACCAGTAGATAGGCACGCAGATCTCCGCGACCCATCTGCTCTGTGATATGCCAATAACCAACGGACATCACTCCGGTCAGTATCAATGGGTACAGCAACCAACGCTGCAAGGCGCGATGGCCATGCTCTGACACCAACCCACAGGTAAGAGACATGAATGCAACACTCATGGGCAACCGGTCCCACACCAACCGATCATTATCTGGGGCCGCATGAAAATAACTGGAACCGAGGCCGATACAGAAGACGGCAATAAAAAAGATTCGATAAATTGGGGTTGTTGAATAATTATCGTGAACCAGTTTTTCTTTTTTATCCCAATAAAAACCTACTGCGCCAATTAGTAAAAAAGGCGTGCCAGAAATAATATTCAAAAAATTATTAATACCGAAAAAATTTCTTTGATCTGAAAAAATATTGTAATTTTCTGGTTGTGGTATTGGGTCTGTTGCAGCAAAGAATATGGCTATTATCAG
>SBGI01000053.1 GCA_006227015.1 Gammaproteobacteria bacterium | reverse complement strand
AGAGTCCTGATCGACTGTGGCCTGTTTCAGGGTTACAAGCACTTGCGGGAACGCAACTGGAAACCCTTTCCGGTAGACCCTGCCACCATCGAAGCGGTATTCCTCACCCATGCCCACCTGGACCACAGCGGTTACCTTCCACGGCTGGTGAAAGATGGATTTGACGGGCCGGTTTACTGTACCCGTGCCACCCGGGATCTGTGCCGCATACTGCTGCTGGACTCGGCAAAGCTGCAGGAAGAAGAGGCGGAGTTTCGCAACCGCCATAACTACAGCAAGCACAAACCGGCATTGCCCCTCTATACCCAGCATGATGCCAGGAAAGCGCTGGAACATTTCGAGATTGTTGACTTCAGCATGCCGGACAGTCCCCACCCCGGTATTACTATGGGTCAGATTGAGGTGGGATTTTACCCCAATGGCCATATTCTCGGTTCCTCCTATCTGGATGTGAAAGCCGCGGGCAAGCACATTCTGTTTAGCGGAGACCTGGGGCGTGGTAATGACCTGGTGATGCGCGCGCCCGAATTGCCGCTGTACTGCGATTACCTGGTGGTGGAGTCCACCTACGGCAACCGCTTGCACGACAATCGCGATATCTGGGAGGCGGTGGCTGAGGTCGTCAATGAAACCCTGTCCGGGGGTGGCTCGCTGCTGATTCCCTCTTTTGCCGTGGGACGCGCCCAGGCAATGCTTTATTTAATTACTGAATTGCGTCGCCGGGAAAAAATACCCTATGTACCTATCTTCCTGGATAGCCCCATGGCTATCAGCGTGACGGAATTGATGCAGCGGCATCACCGTTATCACCGCCTCAATAAGGCGTCCTGCCAGCAATTGTCCCGGGACGTGACCTTTACCCGCGATGTTCAGGATTCCATTGCCATCAACCATGTCAATGTGCCGGCCATTATTCTGTCCGCCAGCGGTATGGCCACCGGCGGTAGGGTATTGCACCACCTGCAGCGGATGGTGGGGGATCACCGCAACACGGTGATGTTTGCCGGTTATCAGGCGCCCGGCACCCGCGGCGCTAGGCTGGTGGAAGGCGAAAAACGGATCAAGATTTTTAACCGTTACTTTGATGTCAAGGCACGCATCGAAAGCCTGGACTTTCTCTCTGCCCATGCCGATCGGCTGGAATTATTGCGCTGGGTTCAGCAACTGCCGGCGGCACCAAAACATTGTTTTGTCACCCACGGTGAAGAGAGTGCATCAGATCAGTTCCGCATCAGCCTGACGGAAGAACTGGGCTGGAGAGCGTCGGTACCGGATATGGGCGACAGGGTTGAACTCTGATCAGTCCAGCGTCGTGATCTCGAAATGGAATTGCTTGACGCATTCAAGAGTGTTGCTGACAAAACAGTTGGCTTCAGTTTTTTCGAGTAACTGTTCAGCCTTGTTGCGGTCTGCTTCCGATGTGATTACCAGTCGCGCAGTGGTCTCAATACGGGAGAACTTAACGCGGTGTTCGACCTTGTCCAGTACCCCTTCGCTGTGACAGTGAATTTCCTGCCATTCCAGTCGACCCGCCTTTGCAATTGCTTTGAAGGTCAGTGCCAGGCAGTTGGCAACGCTGGCCAGTAACATTTCTTCCGGTGTCCAGGTGTCCCCTGGGCCGTCAAAATTTCGCGGTGGCGCCACCTCCAGGGTGCAGCCGTTTTCCAGGGTGGACACCAGGTGGGTGTCGGGGGTGCCGAAAGCGCTGGCGGAGTATACATGGGGCAGTGGTTTCATCATGAATTTTTGATCAGTCCTCTTCCCATCGGCTGGCCCGCTGCTGGTCGCTGGTTTTGGCATCCACCCAGTGGCCGCTGCCATCCCGGTGGATTTCCTTTTTCCAGAAAGGTGCCGTGGTCTTCAGCACATCCATGATGAATTCACAGGCGCTGAAGGCGTCCGCCCGGTGGGCGCTGCTGACGCCGACCAGGACGATCTGGTCGCCGGGGGCCAGTTCGCCGATCCGATGAACGATGCGGATGTCCAACAGCGACCAGCGCGCGGCGGCCTGTTCTGCGGTCTGCTGCAGGGAGGCCTCGGTCATGCCGGGGTAGTGCTCCAGGTGCATGTGGACCAGGGGGTTGCCGCTGATGTCGCGCACCAGCCCGGTGAACAGGGCGATACCGCCGACACCGGTGTCGTCACCGCGCAGTTGACGATATTCGCGGCCGATGTCGAAGTCCTCGGCCTGCACGGCAATGGAAATCATCCGCCGGTCACCGGGGGGAAAAGGGCCAGCTCGTCGCCGTCGTCGACGACGGCGGCATCGTTGGCCATGGCCTGGTTGACGGCGCACAGCACGGTGCCGGTCAGGGCCTGTTGCCATTGCTCATCCTGCTGTCTCAGCTCGTCCAGCAACTGGCCGACGGTGGTGATGCCCGCGGGCAGGGGCAGTTGCATTTCGCCGGTGCCCAGCTGTTCCCGCAGGCTGCCAAAAAATAGAATCTTCATGGGTTCGCTTTCCAGTGGCCGGATTTGCCGCCGGCCTTTTCCAGCAGGCGGGTGGACTCGATGACCATGCCGCGGTCCACCGCCTTGCACATGTCGTAGATGGTCAGCGCCGCCACCGAGGCGGCGCAGAGGGCCTCCATTTCCACCCCGGTTTTGCCGTCCAGGCCGCAGGTCGCGGTGATGCGCAGCTGGTCGCCGCTCTCCGGCAGTTCAAACTCCACCTTGATGGAGGTGAGCATCAGCGGGTGGCAGAGGGGGATCAGGTCCGAACACTTCTTGGCCGCCTGGATGCCGGCGATGCGCGCCACCGCCAGGACATCGCCTTTTTTGTGGCCGCCGCTGCGGATCAAGTCCAGGGTTTCCGGCTGCATCCGCACCAGGGTCTCGGCGGTGGCCTCCCGGTGGGTCACGGCCTTGCCGGCCACGTCCACCATGTGGGCGTTGCCGCGATCATCCAGATGGGTCAGTTTGCGCATATCGGACAAGGTGGCACCTTTCAGTTGTAGTTCATCGGTTGTGGTTTATGGGTTGTGGTTTAGCAAGTGGCAGTCTAGCGCAACTCGGTGGATAAACGTATTGCAGCAGATCAA
>SBGI01000043.1 GCA_006227015.1 Gammaproteobacteria bacterium | reverse complement strand
GCAGAAATGAGAGATGGGCAATTACCGAATGCCACAAAAGCCTCCAATTGTCAGAGGGCGCATTCTAATTCATTCAACCGTTGCTGCAAAGTCAACCACTTAGGCAAGCGCCGTACGCATTGCACCGATGGCTGCACTGTAGTCGTCCTTGCCATAAATTGCCGAACCGGCAACAAAGGTATCGGCACCGGCATCGGCGATCTCGCGGATATTATCCGCAGTGACGCCACCGTCAATTTCAAGGCGGATATCACAGCCGCTGCTATCGATCAATGCGCGCGCCTCCCGCAATTTGTCGAGGGTAGCCGGTATAAACTTCTGTCCCCCGAAACCGGGGTTAACGGACATCAGCAGCAGCACATCAATCTTGTCGAGGACATATTTGACCTGCTCCAGACTGGAGGCCGGATTCAGTACCAGCCCGCTTTTACAGCCGGCATCGCGAATCAGTTGCAGGGAGCGGTCCACGTGGCGGGAAGCTTCCGGGTGAAAGGTGATCCAGCTGGCACCGGCGTCGGCAAAGTCACCGATCAACTGATCCACCGGGTCGACCATCAAGTGCACATCAATGGGTGCGGTGACGCCGTAATTGCGCAATGCCTTGCACACCATGGGACCAATCGTCAGGTTGGGCACATAGTGATTATCCATCACGTCAAAGTGCACCACATCGGCGCCGGCTGCCAGAACCGCATCCACCTCTTCACCCAACCGGGCAAAATCCGCCGAGAGGATAGAGGGCGCAATCAGGTAGTCTGTCATGATATTTTCCGGCTCCGTTTAACTGCGGCGTACTATGCCGCAGAACTGCGAGAGCTGCAATCCGGGGCCTCTTTGGATCAAGGCTTTGCCATGCTCTCCGGTGCCTGGCAACCCCGGGCACAGCATCGACCCGGCTGCCGGGAGGTGCGTTTTCCTTCATCGAACACACCCCGGTCCAACAGGCGTTCAACCAACTCCCGCTTCTCGTAGGTGGGGTAGTTGCGCCAGATCTCCCGCTTCATCGCCTCCGGTGAACCGCCCCCGTGCAGGGAGATCACCGAGTACCAGCCTCCCTGGTGAGAAGCGGTCAGGTCCTCGATAAAACGCGCCACTTCCAGGCGCTTATCCGCAGGAATATCCTGACGCCCACCCAGAACCGCCGCCAGGGATGCGGCTGTTTCCGGGTTGTGATCCTCGTCGGGACCCGGTAGCGCCACAATCATCCCGCCCGAAACGTAATGTGCCAAGCGGTGCATGTCATAAATCTTGTTGGCCAGCAGCAACTTGCCGATGTTGCTAAAGACGGCATCCGGCATAACCACGCCCGCCGGATCTTCCTGGCAGTATACGGACGCAGCCACGCCACAGGCATAAAAACTCTCTGTGATGGTAATCAGGTCCACCATTGCATCGCGTATATGACCGTGGCGATCGGGGTCGAGCCCATTGGCCTCGGTGACCATCGCACCGGCACCAATCAGCAGGTCACCGAACCCAGCCCGCGCGCCAATACAGGAGTGCCGATGATGGGTGGCGTAGCTGGTGGTCAGAAACCCTCCCTCCTCGCACTCCCCGGCGAGAAACACCCGGTCATGGGGAACAAACACATCTTCAAAAATCACCACGCCGGTGGACTGTCCGTATTTGGCGGAGAACTTGGCCGCACTCTCACCGGGCCGCCCGGCGGGACGGGCAACAATCGTCACCCCCGGTGCATCGATCGGAACCGCACAGGCCACCGCATAATCGGCATCCTCAGGACGGTGGGTACGGCAGGGCATGACCAGAAATTCGTGCATGTAGGGCGCACCAGTGACAATCGCCTTAGTACCACTGATAACAATGCCATCTGCACGACGCTCTTTGATATGCACATACACATCCGCGTTGGCCTGCTGTCCCGGACGTAAGGAGCGATCGCCCTTGGCATCCGTCATGGCAACCCCCAGGGTCAGGTCCTGGTCCTGAACATCGTGCAAATAACTTAAAAAACGTTGATGGTAGTCGGTGCCATGTGTCTCGTCCGTCTGCCAGGTAGACTGGTAGAGGGCATTCAGCGCATCGTGTGACAGGTAGCGCTGGGCACAGCCGGATTCCGCACACACCAGTCTTACTGCCTCCAGCTTATTGAGCAGATCATGGCTGTCCTCGCTGATATGCAACATGCGGTTGACCAGCTTACCGGAGGTCTTCTGCATCGCCGTCATCAGCTCGGCATATTGGAGTTTCTGGGCGAAATCGTAGGTCACCCCAACAGCGGCCACACCCGGCGCCAACAGTGGTTCGTCCGCGACACTATTAACTCGCCGCCCATTGAGGAAAACGTTTGGTTTATAGCGCCTTAATGATTCCCGGTATTCTGCACTGCCCATCAACATCATGAAATGTCCTGAAATAACATTTGACGAATAATCTAACGCCGTTAGAATTTTCGTGTCAAGCACAGCAACCCATTCGGCCATGCGCCGAGGTCAGGAATGATTTTGAATAAACGACGTCCTGCTACCAAAGATCTGAAACGGGATATTATCCTCAATGCCGCGCGCCGGGTCTTTGAACAGGAAGGCCTTGAGGGTGCCAGCCTGAGGGCCATTGCCAAGGCCGCCGGTTATACCCCCGCGGCCCTGTACTTTCACTTCGACTCCAAGGAAGCGGTTTACGCCGAGCTGCTGTCACAGTCGCTGAGCTGCCTGCGCAGCTCCACGGAGGAAGCGATTGCACAGGAGAATCATCCCGCTGAACGCCTCAAGGCTGCGGCCATGGCATTTTTCCACTACTACCGCGACAACCCGGGTGACCTCGATCTGGGTTTCTACCTGTTCCGTGGCGGCATGAAACCCACGGGGCTGGGAAAGGAGCGCAATCTCGCGCTGAACAAGCAACTGCATGACAGCCTGCTGCCCATTACCAACGCCGCCCTGGCCCTGGGAGCCTCGGAAAACAACGCCCGGGAAATTACCGCCAGCCTGTTTGCCCATGCCACAGGACTGCTGTTACTGGCCCACACCGGCCGCATCCGTATATTCAGTGCTAACGCCGAGGTCATGATGCAGGATTACGCAAC
>SBGI01000044.1 GCA_006227015.1 Gammaproteobacteria bacterium | reverse complement strand
CGGCCAAAGGTGGCGGACTATCCGTTTACCACTTTAGTGCCAAATCTTGGCGTAGTTGCACCACACAAATATCGCAGTTTTGTCATTGCCGATGTCCCCGGGCTGGTAGAAGGTGCTGCTGAAGGTGCCGGACTGGGTATTCGTTTCCTGAAACACCTGACACGTACCCGCCTCTTGTTACACTTGGTGGACATGTCTCCGCCGGATGGGGCTAACCCAGCCGATAACGTCTCTATTATTGAAGATGAGCTCGATCAGTTTAGCTCAACCCTTTGGAGTCGCGATCGATGGTTGGTCTTAAACAAGTTGGATCTGTTGCCGGAGGATGAGCGCGAGCAACGTTGCGCCGATGTGGTTGAGCAGCTGGAGTGGCAGGGGCCGGTGTACCGGGTCTGCGCACTGTCTGGAGAGGGGACTAAACAGCTTACTCACGAGATTCTTGAGTACTTGGAAGCCGTCTGGGATGAGGAGCGGAATAATCCCGAGGCCGCCGAACGGGAGCTAGAGTTGCAACGACAGATGCAGCAGGAAGCTCGGGATCAGATCGAATCTCTTCAGCGTCGTCGCAAAAGTGATGACGACGATGATGACTTTGACGATGATGATTACGACGTTGAGGTTATCTATTCCCCCTGATAAAAAACATGTCCTTGAGATCAAGGAAACACTTTCAGGAGAACGGCTGAAGTTTTGTTGTGACGTCGTCGATCGGGGCCAAAATTGGCTGGTGGTACTCTATATAGTGCCTGAAGAAGTCGTGCTGGATAGTGTAAAAATCCCACGTGGGACGCTCAGCTTCGGTTACTTCTGGGAAGACCGTCCCTATAATGCATACCACTTCGTAGGGTCACAGGGACAAACGCTAGCACTGTACTGTAATGTCAGCGATAGCACTTGTATTCGGGAAGATAAAATTTATTGGCGTGACTTGATGGTGGATGTGTTGGTCTTTCCTGATGGCACGGGACGCGTGCTGGATATCAATGAGCTGCCTGAGTCCTTATCGGTGATATTGGCGGACTCTATTCTCGACACAGCGACAACACTGATAGCAACAAGGTATAGCCTGTTAACTGAGCTGGAAACTAAGACCGCAGATTATTTATGAGCGACAGAAACGTTGTGCGGAATGCTCGCCGCTGGGTCGTCAAAATTGGTAGTGCACTACTCACTGCTGATGGTCGCGGACTCGACCGCGAATCTATTGGCGGCTGGGTTGCCCAAGTGGCGCAATTACTGGATCAGGGCGTTGAGGTTGTGTTGGTCTCTTCGGGGGCGGTGGCTGAAGGCATGTCCAGGTTGGGGTGGCGTAAGCGCCCGTCCTCCGTCCATGAGCTACAGGCAGCCGCCGCAGTGGGGCAGATGGGGTTGGTGCAAGCCTACGAGTTTCAGTTTCAGCAGTTCAATCGTCATACGGCCCAAGTGTTGCTGGACCACGACGACCTGTCCAACCGGGAGCGTTACCTCAATGCCCGCAATACCCTGCAGACCCTTATAGCCCTGGGTGTGGTGCCGGTGATCAATGAGAACGACACAGTTGTCACCGATGAAATTCGCTTTGGGGATAATGATAGCCTCGCTGCCATGGTGGCCAACCTGATTGATGCAGACCTTTTGGTGATCCTCACCGATCAGCATGGCCTGTTTGATTCCGATCCCCGCAAAAACCCTAAGGCTCAGCTGATATCGCAGGGGCGTGCTGGAGATCCTATGCTCGACACGTTGGCAGGCGATGGGGGTTCTCTGGGGCGAGGTGGCATGATTACTAAATTGAGGGCCGCTCGGCTGGCAGCGCGTTCTGGTGCCAATACGCTGATTGTGGGTGGTCGCGCTGACAAGGTCCTCTCTCGTCTGGTAGAGGGTGAAAACTTGGGCACACTGCTAGTGGCAGAGCAGGAACCCATCGCCGCGCGCAAGCAATGGCTAGCGGGCAGATTGCAGGTGCGTGGTTCCGTGACGCTGGATGCAGGTGCTACTCGGGTTTTGAAGGAGCAGGGAAAGAGTCTGTTACCCGTTGGCGTTAAGTGTGTGGTTGGTGACTTTCATCGTGGCGATCTGGTTCGCTGTGTGGATGAAGCGGGCAATGAAATTGCACGAGGGCTGGCCAATTACAGTGCTGTAGAGAGCCGTCAGATTATTGGCAAAAACAGTGAGTTGATCGCTGGTATTTTAGGTTATTGTGATCACGCCGAGTTAATTCACCGCGACAACCTGGTGTTGGTCTAAAGGTTTTCTGCGGTGTCAGCGTGGTGGGTCGACGCGATCATAGCTGGAGCCATTGACCCGAAACCAGCCGGCGATACTGTAGCGGTGCCGTTTGGCTGTCAGCACTTCATGTGGGAATTCCTCGCTTAAGAAAACCACTAAGGTGCCGTAGGCGGGGGTGACCTTGGTTATTTCCTGTTCCGTATCAGGTTCATAAATTACAAGTTCTCCTCCGTCATCAGGCAGCCAGCCCGGATTGAGATAGGCAACAGTAGATAGCCGACGGTTGGCTTCCCCACGAAAAGCGTCCAGGTGCTTTCGGTAAAAATCGCCTGGCTGATAGTGGGCGAAATGGCTCTCATAAGAAAACAACCCGAGAAAAAGTCGTCGGTTTAAATACTGTTGCAAGCGGTGAGTCCACGTTAACCAGAGCTGCTCTGGTGGACTATGTCCTTCAATCCAGTGAATTTCGTCACGGCGCACAAATTGGTTGAGGGTGAGGTCGGTATTGCGCCCGATGCCTGCACTGCTGAAATCACCACTGTCCATGTTCAGAACTTGACTGAACAGTCCTGCCGCAAGTGCTTCTGGCAGAGCGTTGGGTATTACAGAGAAACCCTGACGATGTAGGTCACTTGCGATCCGCCCAAATACGGAATCGTCGCCAATATCATCAGTGGACGAGTGGGAAGAGGGCTGATTCAGCATGTGGTGGTGCACTCTGTCGTGGTGGCGAATTATTGAACCCCTCGACAGTTGATGTAAATGTTTTTATGGGCAATGGTATTCTTTCGGCACAAGGGTATTTATTTTTTGGCGAAAAAACCCCAATAAATTTCGCTTGTGATTTTGCATT
>SBGI01000164.1 GCA_006227015.1 Gammaproteobacteria bacterium | reverse complement strand
TGAACGGTTTCGGGCTTCGCAATAAATGTTTTCATCTTTTCCTGCCTGAACTTTTTGGCCTTCCCAAAAGGAGGGCGCATTTTACAGATGGCGTATAGCCATTTCAAGGATATTTTTTTGGCAATCAAACAACGGCCTAACTGGCCCCTGAAACCACCATTTTCAACTGCCTCAGGGGCGGTGCGGCCGGGCCAGATAATCGTGGGACTGCATTTCCAACAGGCGGCTGCGAGTGCGCTCAAACTCAAAGCTGAGCTTGCCGTCTGTATACAGTGAAATCATATCCACTTCTGACGACAGTACCAGCTTAACATTGCGGTCGTAGAACTCGTCTACCATATTTACAAAGCGACGCGCCTGATCATCATTCTTGCGACCCATCTGCTGCACATTACCCACCAGCACCGCGTGAAACTCTTTTGCCAGCTCAATATAGTCGTTCTGACTGCGGGGAATATTGCAGATCACGTCGAAATCGAACCAGATAACGTCCTCTGCAATAAAGCGGCAGGGTATTCGGCGCCCTTCCACTTCTATATCCACCGCCTCTTCAACCTCATCTGCCGCTGGGGCTAGACGGTTAAATGCATCAAGCATAGCCTTCTCGGCAGCCTGCCCCAATGGGGTATGGTACAGCTCGGCCTGTTCCAGAGCACGCAGACGGTAGTCAACCCCTCCATCGACATTCACCACTTCTGTATGGAGATTGAGCAACGCGATGGCTGGCAAGAAGCGCTGTCGCTGCAATCCATTCTCATACAGGCGATCCGGCACAATATTGGATGTCGCCACCAGGGTGACACCACGGGCAAACAGCAACTCGAGCAATGTTCCCAGCAACATGGCATCGGTGATGTCAGAGACAAAAAATTCGTCGAAACAGATCACCCTCGCCTCTTCGGCAATATTGTCGGCAACTTTTTCCAGGGGATTTTTTTCACCCGCAAGCTGTTTTAACTCGCGATGCACACGCCGCATAAACCGGTGGAAGTGGGCTCGCATTTTTTCGGGAAAGGGCAAGGACTCGTAAAAATTGTCCATCAGGTAGGTCTTACCCCTGCCGACTCCACCCCAGAAATACAGCCCTTTCACCGGTTTTTTTGGCTCAGGCGACTGAAATCGCTGCTTCATGCGCACCAGCACACCACCCCGAGGCCTAGCAACGACAACGGTCAATTGATCATAAAGTGACTGCAACATGGCGACAGCCTTCTCCTGAGAAGGGTCGTAATTGAAGCCTTGCTGCTGCAAATCTTTCTGATATCGCTGCTGCGGAGACAGCCGATTGCCGGAAATGGCCTGGGTCATAAGCTAAAGGTGTCGTCAAAGGGCACTGAAAAATACAGGGCGTGAACTGTAGCTCTGCCGTGACAAGTTCGCAACAGGCACCCTGTCCGGCCCACACGCATGACAGGCTTCAATCAGAAAAACGGTTGCCTAGCGCGCATGCTTCTTTCAGACTATAACATCTGAAGCACTCATAACTACCGGGGGAAGTCAGTTGGACAACTCAACTTTGTTACTCGTAGGGCTATTATGCCTGGCAGCCGGCCTTGTTACCGGCTTTATTTTCGGGCGTTCACTTCACCCCAAGGAGCAACAGCGCAAGGATACAGAAAACAAACTCAAAGAGGCGCAAGACCAGCTCAAGGACTACCAACACGAGATCACCGAACACTTTGCCAAAACAGCAAAGTTATTTAACGATCTCTCTCTCAGCTATCGGGATGTTCACGAGCACCTCTCCTCTTCTGCCATGCGCCTGGCCAGCCCGGAAACCAGTCGACAAATTGTCGATGCCGGATTTGGACAACTGAAAAAAGATAGCGTCACTATCTCTGAACTGCCTGAGGCACCCAAAGACTATGCGCCGAAAGTCCCCGGGGGCGTCCTGAGCGAAGGTTATGGGTTGACGGATGAAAACCGCACTTTCGATGGCCCAAAACTCAAAGTGGCCAATGATGTCGCCCAACAAGTCACTGACGAAGAAGACCCGACCTTTAAAGTCAGCTAATTCGTTTTTACGGCGCAGGCAGATGCCTTTTGCAGCTGCCTGCGCCCGTACACTCGCAATGACCCGCTTTGTGCCATAATGGCCGCCCTGGGCTGAGAGGAGGGACAAGTGACTTCCCTTTACAAAATTTTACGTTATGTCAGCTGGCCAGCCATTGCAGGTCTGCTGATGGCAGCTCTGGCATTGCTTCTGTTTCCTCAAGCGCTCAATCATAAAAATGGCATGGAAACCGGCGGCCTGTCTCCCGATGTTAGCGACAGCTGGGAGGGACCTGTTTCCTATTCCGCCGCAGTGCAACGCGCTTCGCCATCTGTCGTCAACATCTACACCCAGAAAACCCTGGCCCGCACTCGGCACCCCCTGCTGGATGATCCGTTTTTTCGCCGTTTCTTTAACAGCAGTAATTTACCGCAGCAACAACGCATGGAATCCTCACTGGGTTCCGGAGTCATTCTTACTCAAGAGGGTTACATCCTCACCAACAACCACGTGGTCACAAGTGCCGATGAAATAGTCGTGCAGCTCCAGGATGGCAGGGAAGCAATGGTCAAGGTTGTTGGCAGTGACCCGGATACAGACCTGGCCGTCCTGAAAGTCGACCTCGACCGCCTGACACCCGCCAAAATTGCCGATCCGGGCCAAGCCAGGGTTGGCGATGTGGTGTTGGCGATTGGCAACCCCTTTGGCGTCGGCCAATCGGTAACACAGGGCATTATCAGCGCTACTGGGCGAAATGGCCTGGGACTGAACACCTTCGAGAACTTTATTCAGACTGACGCAGCGATTAACCCCGGTAACTCCGGGGGCGCACTGGTGGATGCCTATGGCAACCTGCTGGGCATCAACTCGGCAATTCTCGATCGCACCGGTTATTCCGTGGGTATCGGTTTCGCCATACCCGCCAATACTGCCATGAAAGTCCTCAAGGATATTGTCGAGCACGGCTACGTTATTCGCGGCTGGCTTGGGGTGGAAGCCAGGCCCCTCACCCGCGAGGCAGCCCAGCAACTTGATCTGGACCCACCATCGGGCCTGGTTATCACCAACATCTACATCAACAGCCCCGCTCACCTGGCAGGACTTCAGCCCGGCGATATCATCACTCGCATCAATGATTACTGGGTGGTGGACAACGAGCGCAGCATGAACCTGATTGCCGATCTGTCTCCGGGGGATTCCGTCAAACTGGAAGTGATTCGCAACGGCGAGAAAAGCACCATTATGGCGGTGGCGGGAACGCGCCCAACCACTAACAGCTAATTCCGAACTAGTCGGATACCAGCTCGTTTAAAGCCGCAATGAGTTGCGCATTTTGTTCAGGCGTCCCCACGGTAATCCGCAGGTATTGATCGATTCGCGGCTGACTGAAGTAACGCACTATGATGCCCCGCGCTCTCAACTGGCTCATCAATTTTGCCGCCCCCTTCTTCGGGTGGCGTGTCAGGATGAAGTTTGCCGCTGAGGGCAATGTATCAAACCCTAGACCACCAAGCTGTGCCACCAGCTTCTCGCGGCTGTCGATGACCTTCCGGCACGTCGCCTGAAAATACTGATCATCCTTAAATGCGGCCACGCCACCGACAATAGCCAGGCGACTCAGGGGGTAAGAATTAAAGCTGTTTTTGACCCGTTCCAACGCTTCAATCAATGCTGCATCTCCGACAGCCAGACCAATTCGCAACCCCGCGAGGGAGCGAGACTTGGACAGGGTCTGGGTAACCAGCAGGTTGGGATAGTGATTTACCAGCGAGATGGCCGATTCGCCCCCAAAATCGATATAGGCTTCATCGATCACCACCACGGAGTCAGCGTTTTTCTTTAACAGCCAGTCGATCTTGTCCAGCGACATCAACACACCGGTTGGGGCATTGGGGTTGGGGAAAATAATACCCCCGTTCTCGCGACAATAATTTGTGACATCAATACTGAAATCCTCAGCCAGCGGTACCCGCTCGTAGGGCACTTGATAAAGACCACAATAGACCGGGTAAAAGCTGTAGGTAATATCCGGAAAGAGAATGGGGCTGCCATGCTTAAGCAAACCCTGAAAAATATGTGCCAGCACCTCATCTGAGCCATTACCCAGAAACACCTGACTGCCATCAATCCGGTAATAGTCTGCAATGGTCTGCTTTAACGCCATTGCGTTCGGATCAGGGTAGAGGCGCAGGTTGTCCCCGGACTCAGCAGCGATCGCTGCTAATGCTTCCGGCGAGGGGCCATATGGGTTTTCATTGGTATTCAACTTTACCAGGTTAGCCATCGTCGGCTGCTCCCCGGGAACATAGGGGTCGAGGTCGCGAACGATGTCACTCCAATAGGGATTGCTCACTACAGCACCTCAGTCGCGGATACGGTATTCGGCAGAACGGGCGTGAGCCGTCAGGCTTTCACCCCGGGCCAGAGTCGACGCTGTTTTTCCCAGCCTGGATGCCGCTTCTGCGGAGCACATAATGACGGAACTGCGCTTCTGAAAATCGTACACGCCCAGCGGTGAAGAGAAGCGTGCCGTCATGGAAGTGGGCAGCACGTGGTTTGGACCGGCGCAGTAATCACCCAGAGCTTCTGCGGTATATCGGCCCATAAAGATCGCTCCGGCATGGCGGATACGCGGCAGCATTGCTTCCGGGTCGGCAACTGATAATTCCAGATGTTCTGGTGCGATGCGATTGATGAGTTCTAACGCCTCATCCATATCTCTCACGGCGATCAGTGCGCTGCGATTTTCCAGTGCAGAGCGGATCATTTCTGCCCGTTCCATAGAGGGTAACAACCGCTCAATACTGCTCTTTACTCGGTCGAGAAACCCGGAATCCGGGCTGACGAGAATAGCCTGGGCATCCTCGTCATGCTCGGCCTGCGAAAACAGGTCCATGGCAATCCAGTCGGGATCCGTTTCACCGTCACACACCACCAGAATTTCTGAAGGTCCGGCAACCATATCTAGACCGACAGCACCAAAAACAGCGCGCTTGGCCGTGGCAACATAAATATTACCGGGGCCGACAATCTTATCCACCCGGGGAATGCTTTCCGTGCCATAGGCCAACGCGGCAATGGCCTGCGCGCCCCCGACGGTAAAGACGCGATCAACACCCGCAATGGCCGCTGCGGCCAATACCAGAGGGTTCAGCTCACCGTCCGGGGCCGGCACCACCATAATAATTTCACCAACCCCTGCCACCTTGGCAGGCATGGCATTCATCAATACCGAGGAGGGATAGCTGGCCTTACCGCCGGGCACATAGATGCCCACCCGGTCCAACGGGGTAACCTGCTGACCGAGCAACGTCCCGTCATCCTCCCGATAATTCCAGGAATCCTGGCGCTGGTGCTCGTGATAGCGCTGAATACGCTCCGCCGCCAACTCCAGCGCCTGGCGCTCCTGGTCACCGATGACTGCCAGAGCCTGCTCCAAGTCTCGCTGTGTCATTTCCAACTCAGCAACAGTGCTGGCAGTGCGGCGATCAAAGCGATTGGTATATTCCAGCAGCGCCTCGTCACCACGCTGGCGGATGGCTGCCAAAACCTCGGCTACCACCTGCTCTACCCGGCTGTCAGAGACCGTTTCCCAAGCCAGTAGTTGCTGCAGGTTTTGGTCGAAACCGGAGTCGTCTGTGGCAAACCGTTTAACGTTAACTGACTTACCCATAACTTAACTGGCCACCGCCTGACGCAAGCTGTCAATAATGCCCTGCAACCGGGCATGCTTCACTTTCATGGCCGCCTTGTTCACGATTAGGCGTGAGCTGATATCCGCTATGAACTCCCTCGGCTCAAGACCGTTAGCACGCAAGGTATTACCGGTATCCACAATATCCACGATCTCATCCGCCAGCGCCATGATGGGCGCCAGCTCCATCGCTCCATAGAGCTTGATAATATCTGCCTGCCGCCCCTGTTCAGCGTAGAATCGCCGCGCAATGTTGACGTACTTGGTGGCCACCCGAATACGGCCCTGCTGCGGAGGCTCCCCGGCAATGCCTGCGGTCATCATTCGACAGCGCGCTATTCCCAGGTCCAGGGGTTCGTAAAGACCGTCTCCACCGTGCTCCATCAGCGTGTCCTTGCCGGAAACGCCCAGATCTGCAGCGCCAAATTGCACATAGGTTGGCACATCCGAGCCGCGCAAAACCAATAGGCGCACATCGCTGAGCGATGTATCAAACACCAGCTTGCGGCTGCGGCTGATATCTTCTGCCGGCTCAATACCGGCCTGGGCCAGCAGTGGCAATGTCTCTTCCAGTATTCGCCCCTTGGTCAGGGCAATAGTTATCTGCATAGTACTCACACACTTATCGGCAGAGGGCTGTCAGCCGGGAATACGGCGAATGTTAGCGCCCAGTTGCTGCAATTTCTCTTCAATACATTCATAACCGCGATCAATATGGTAAATGCGATCGACAATGGTTTCACCGTCGGCCACCAGCCCGGCAATCACCAAACTAGCAGAAGCCCGAAGGTCCGACGCCATCACCGGCGCTGCCTTGAGTCGCTCGACACCCGTCACAATCGCAGTATTTCCTTCCAGGCTGATCTTGGCTCCCATGCGATTTAATTCATGGGTCTGAACCAGGCGGTTTTCAAAAATGGTTTCCGTAATGGTTCCCACACCTTCCGCAACAGCATTCACCGTGGTCAGCTGCGCCTGCATATCTGTCGGGAATGCCGGATACGGCGCGGTTTTAAAGTTAATTGCCTTCGGCCTGCGCCCCTGCATATCAAGCTCAACCCAATCATCACCAGTGGTAATGATTGCGCCAGCCTCTTCCAGCTTCAGTAATACGGCTTCCAGCGTGTGGGGGTCTGTATCCTTGAGCTTGACATGCCCACGGGTAGCAGCCGCCGCGGCCAGATACGTACCGGTCTCGATCCTATCGGGCATGATTCGGTATGCACCGCTGTGCAGCGTGTCCACACCCTCAATGGTTAAGGTCGTCGAGCCTATGCCACTGACCTTACCCCCCAATGCATTAATGCAGTTGGCCAGATCGACCACTTCCGGCTCCCGAGCTGCATTTTCGATAATGGTGGTGCCTTCAGCCAGCGCCGCGGCCATCAACAGGTTTTCTGTTGCGCCCACAGACACTGTGTCCATAAGGATATGCGCGCCCTTTAACCGGCCATGGCTCTTGGCATTGATATAGCCTCCGGCAATCTCGATATCGGCCCCCATCATCTCAAGGCCTCGCAAGTGCAGATCCACAGGACGGCTGCCGATAGCACAACCACCGGGAAACGAGACACTGGCTACACCAGACTTGGCCAGCATCGGGCCCAACACCAGAATGGAGGCGCGCATGGTTTTAACCAGGTCATAGGGCGCCACATGGCTATGCAACGTGGTTGCATCCACTTCTACCTGCATCTTTTCATTCAGCACCACACTAACGCCCAAACACCCCAGCAACTCAAACATGGTGGTAATGTCGTTAAGGTGGGGAATATTGGACACCATCACCGGGCCATCGGCCAGCAATGTGGCGGCAAGAATCGGCAGCGCTGAGTTTTTGGCTCCGGAAATGCGGATTTCCCCGGAAAGCGGGCCACCTCCCGAGATCAATAATTTATCCATGCTAGACCCTTGAGATCAGTATAGGCAGGTCGCCGGCAAACCCCAGATGGACGAAATACCCTCTACGGCTTTTCGTCAGGGGTAAAGGTTTGCACCTCTTTTACCGCGTGAATTTCACCGGAAGTAATCAGGTCGTGCAGTACGCCCAGCACTTTTTGCTGGCGCTGAACCTTTCTCAAACCCTGAAAAACTTCGCCCACGGCGACAATATTAAAATAGTAGCCGTCAAAATCTACGGATACTTCACAGCCGGGAAGCCCCTCGACCAGGTGTGCTTTGACGTCTTCTGCATCCATGTCTTCGATCAGGCCTCTGTGCTTACTTGGGAAGTCCAGCTCTCAATGACCTGGTCAATATCACCACCGTATTTTTGTGCACGCTGGGAAAACTGGTTACGGAATGTCTTGCCCAGGTTAATACCGTTAATCACTACGTTGGTAATTTTCCACTCATTATCTTTGTTGCGCGCCATGGAGTAGTAGAGTGGGAACACGCCGTCTACACCATGGATTTCCTGGGCAACAGTGACTTTACGTCGCTCCCCCAGCTCGCCATCGAGAGGCAGAACAACAATGGTTTCATCCCCGTAGGACACCAGTCCCCGGCCATAGGTTTCGATCAGGTCGCGACGGAAAGCATCGGCAAAGCGTTTCAACTGCTCATCCGTGGCCTGGGCGCGATAGGGCCCCATAACGTTGTAGGCAATCCACCGAAAGTCCACCACCTTACCCAGCAGGCAACCCAGCTCATCAAAGAACGGCTCCGGGTCCTGCTCAAATGAACCACGGTGCTTATCAATTGATTTCAGGAGATCACTGGTCACCGACTCCACCAGCTCATGGGGACCCAAAGCCACTGGCTCCGCAACATTTTCTGCGCTCTCCGCCAGAACTGTTCCGGACAACAGCAGAAACAGGATGGTCATTATTGTATGTTTGAACCTGACGTACATCACAGATGTCCTCTCTTATATTCTCAAACCAGAAACAACCCAGCTCACGTGCCGGTAGGTCTTCGACCGCAGCGCCTCAATCAAGTGCCAATATCGGGCAATGAAAACGGCGTGCACTATACCATTGACCCGAAATTTGCGAAACAAGTCCAACTGGGGGCAAAAGTGCGCGACATCGCATCTGATAAAGACCAATCCTCGTTGAGAGCTTACAGGGACAACAGGTTGCGGCTATACTTGCGGAAAATTTTTAGGTAGAAAATGTCCACCGTCAATCTTACCGAGGCTGCTCGACGCACAATACGCTTGGAAGCAGAGGCTGTCGGCCTGCTTGAAGCACGCATCGGCGAAACTTTTGAACGCGCCTGCACGCTCATTCTGCAATGCACAGGGCGCGTTATTGTCACTGGCATGGGAAAGTCCGGCCATATCGGCCGTAAAATTGCCGCCAGTCTGGCAAGTACCGGCACTCCCTCCTTTTTTGTACACCCGGGAGAGGCCAGCCACGGCGACCTGGGGATGATCACCGACAAGGATGTGGTTCTGGCACTCTCTAACTCCGGGTCGACAGCGGAAGTGGTCACACTGCTGCCACTCATCAAGCGTATGGGTATTCCCCTTATCAGCATGACGGGCAACCCTGATTCTGTTTTGGGCGCCGCTTCTGATGCACATCTGGATGTCAGCGTCCCCAGCGAAGCCTGCCCCCTCGGACTGGCACCCACAACCAGCACCACGGCAACATTGGCAATGGGCGATGCCCTCGCCATTGCGCTACTGGAAGCCCGCGGTTTTACCGCCGAGGATTTTGCCTTCTCCCATCCCGGGGGCGCTCTGGGTCGCAAGCTGCTATTAAAAGTCAAAGACATCATGCACAGCGGCAGCGAGTTACCCCGTGTGGAAGAAACTGCCCAGCTAAAACACGCCCTGTTGGAAATGACCACCAAGGGCTTTGGCATGACCACTGTAGTTAATCATTCCGGAGAAATTCTCGGCGTCTTTACCGATGGCGACTTGCGCAGGGCAGTGGACCAGAATATCGACATCAACCATGTCCAGGTGGGGCAACTGATCAAGCACGGCTGCAAAGCCATTGAGCCGGAGCTGCTGGCCGCCGAGGCACTAAAAATCATGGAAGACTTCAAGATTACCGCACTGGTTGTCGAAGACAGCTCTCACCACCCCATCGGGGTGCTCCACATGCACGATATTCTGCGTGCCGGGGTAATGTAGCCATGGTCCAGGGTAATCAACGAGTGATCCACTGTGCCAAAAATATCCGGCTGCTGCTGCTGGATGTGGACGGCGTGCTCACAGATGGCAGGCTTTACTACGGCAACCAGGGTGAAGAGCTCAAGGCTTTTAATATCCAGGATGGACTGGGCATCAAACTTCTGCAGAAAAATGGAATCCAAGTGGGGATTATTACCGGACGCAGCTCCCAACTGTTGTCACGACGTGCAAACGAGCTGGGTATTGAGCTGGTGGTTCAGGGCCGCGAAGACAAACTGACCGCGCTGAATGAAATGTTAGAAACAAACCAATACGACATGCAGGAAATCGCCTTTTTGGGTGACGATCTGCCAGATCTCGCAGTCATCCGGCGAGTGGGCCTGGGTGTTGCTGTTGCCAATGCCCGTCCTATTATTGCCCAACACGCTCTCTGGCAAACAACAGCCTGCGGCGGCCATGGTGCAGTTCGCGAATTGGCAGAACTGCTACTTAGCGCCCAGGGCAAACTGGAAGAAACTCTGGCAGGTTACCTGTAGGCCATGCGAAATATTTTGTTGATGGTCATGCTGCTTGGGTCCACAGGAATATTCCTGCTCTTCTGGCTGTCTCCCCCTGAAGTATTCCTGGAAAAGCCCGCCAGCGACGGCGACGGCATTCCCAAAGCCGATAGTTATATGAACAACATCAGTATGCTGACCTACAGTACAACAGGTGAGAAGGCCAACAGCATGTTGGCCACCGAGGCCCGGCACTTTAAGAAAGCCAACCGCCTGGAAGTGGAAAAACCTGACATGGTGTCATTTGGGAAAACCCCTGAAGACCAACCCTGGCATATGACTGCCCAAAAAGGCACCGTCATCAAGGGCGGCGAAAAAGCCGTGTTTACAGGATCGGTTTATGCTTGGCAGACTGTCAGCAAATCAGAAAAAAAAGAATTACATACTGAAAAGCTGGTCTTATACCCGGAGACACATATCGCGGAGACTGACCGCCATGTCACAATCACAACTGGACAGGGCAAGACCACAGGAGTGGGCATGTGGGCAGATCTCGATGCAGAAATATTCAAACTCCTTGCCAATGTAAAGGGGATTCACCGTGCACTTTAGGTTGTTGTTAATTTTACTGATGTATCTGACTGCGCCTCTGTCCCACGCGCTGCAGAGCGATGCCAGCCAGCCCATCAAAATTGAATCTGACAAGGCAGAACGCAATGACAAAAAAGGCACCACAGTCTATGAAGGGTCTGTAGTGATCCGTCAGGGCACGATCAAAATTCGAGCCGATAAAGTGATTGTCTACAGCGAGCGCAACAAAGTGGATCGGATTGTCTGTATTGGCAAACCTGCCCACTACCAGCAACAACCCAAACCTCAGGATGGCCTGGTCTTGGCCAGTGGCGACACCATCGAATACCACCTGGCATCAGACCGAATAGAACTGATAAAGAATGCCAGCCTAGAGCAAAATGGCACCACGATAACCGGCGAAAAAATCAATTACGACCTGAAAGCCGAAGTCGTCAAGGCCAGCTCAGGGGACAACCCCAAACAACGAATACAAATGGTGATCCCTCCCAGCAATCAGAAGGAAGGAAATTAATGCCTCTCCTGAAGACGGCCAACCTGGCCAAGAGTTATAAAAAGCGGCCGGTCATACGCGATGTATCGCTCAGTGTAGAAAGCGGTGCTATTGTTGGGCTGCTAGGCCCTAATGGCGCGGGCAAAACCACCTGTTTTTATATGATTGTCGGCCTCGTAGAACAGGATGGCGGCAGCGTCTTTATTGATGAAGAGGACATCACTCATCTGCCAATGCACGGCCGGGCGCGCAAAGGCATTGGCTATCTGCCCCAGGAGGCATCTGTTTTCAGAAAGATGAGTGTCGCCGACAACATCCTCGCCATTCTGGAAACCCGTCAAGATCTGGACAAAGAGCAGCGTCAATCGAAGCTGGAACACCTGCTTCAGGAATTTCACATCACTCATATCCGCGACAGCCTCGGCATGAGCTTGTCTGGTGGAGAGCGTCGGCGGGTGGAAATCGCCAGAGCACTCGCCATGGAGCCCGCTTTTATCCTGCTTGACGAGCCCTTTGCCGGCGTGGATCCGATTTCCGTCAATGACATCAAACAGATCATTCGTCACCTGCGGGACCTAGGCATTGGCGTGCTCATTACCGACCACAATGTTCGGGAAACCCTGGATATATGTCAGCACGCCTACATCGTCGGTGAGGGCAAGGTGATCGCCGAAGGGGTACCGGAAGAAATCATCGCTAATCAGCAGGTCCGGGACATCTATCTGGGAGATGACTTTACCCTTTAGTCGCGGGCGTTCAAGCCACAACGAACTAAAGCGGCATACAATTTGCTTGTCATCCGCCCTCCCAGCAGTCTACACTTTCCCTGTAAACATTCATTTTTCGGAAAAGACTCGTTGTAATTTAATGAAAACCAGCCTGCAACTGAAAATTGGTCAGCAGTTGACGATGACCCCTCAGCTGCAACAGGCTATTAGGTTATTGCAGCTCTCCTCCCTGGATCTGCATCAGGAAATCCAGCAAAACCTCTATGACAACCCACTTCTGGAACTGACAGAAGAATCAGAAAATCAGGGTTCTAATAAAGACGACAAGCCCCAAAAAGAAGCACCGGAAACCGAAGCCAGAGACCTGAATAGTGCAGAGTGGGACAACAAGATCCCCAACGACCTGCCCGTAGATGCCAACTGGGACGATATTTACCAGCCTCCAGCCACTCCCAGGCTCTCCAACAATGACACCTATGACTTTGACAGCGTGCACAGTGTCACTGAATCGCTTCAGGACCATTTATTGTGGCAACTGAACCTGACGCCAATGTCGCCCACAGACCATCTGATCGGCGAAAATATTATTGATTCAATCGACAGCCGAGGCATGCTGACCCTCCCTGTGGAAGAGATCTGGTCGGCTTTGGATGATGACATCGAGCTGGATGAAGTTGTTGCCGTTTTGCACCGCATACAGCAATTTGACCCTCCCGGAGTCGGGGCGACCAGCCTTTCCGAGTGCCTGACTATACAACTCAATCAGTTTTCCCCTGACACCCCCTTCCTTAAGGAAGCCAAGGTTCTGGTCGCGGACCACCTGGAACTGGTGGGCCAGAGGGACTACCGGCAAATTGAACGTCAAACTGGTTTTACCCAGGACTATATCGCCAACGCCGTTGAACTGATTCAGACTCTGACACCAAACCCCGGCGACTCCATCAGCAATGACGACATTGAGTATGTTGTTCCCGATGCCAGGGTGACCAAGGTCGACAACCACTGGCAAGTAACCCTCAACGACGAAATCACGCCCAAACTCAGCATCAATCAGCACTACGCTCAGCTCATCAAGCGCGCTGATTCCAGCCAGGACAACACCTTTTTGAAGAACCACCTGCAAGAAGCTCGCTGGTTCTTAAGAAGTATCGAAAGCCGTAACGATACTCTGATGCGAGTCGCGTCCTGTATCGTACAGATGCAACAGGGCTTTCTGGAACAGGGACCAGTGGCAATGAAGCCGATGGTACTGGCTGATATTGCCGACCGCCTTGAACTCCACGAATCAACCATTTCCCGGGTGACCACCCAGAAATATATCGATACCCCGCAGGGTGTATTTGAACTGAAGTACTTTTTTTCCAGTCACGTCTCCACCGCCAGCGGCGGAGAGTGTTCATCAACCGCCATACGCGCTATCCTGAAAAAAATGATCAGTGCCGAAAATCCGGGCAAGCCGCTTAGCGATAACAAGCTCACGTCCCTGCTTCAGGACATGGGCATTCAGGTGGCCCGACGTACGGTGGCTAAATACCGAGAAGGGATGGGCATCCCCTCTTCCAGTGAGAGGAAACGCTACAATCCCAATGTTTAATCCGACAATCAAAAACCAAGGAGTACCGCATGCAAATGAATATTAGCGGACATCACCTCGACATCACTGATGCCATCAAAGATTACGTAAACACCAAGCTCTCCAAGCTGGAGCGCCATCACGACCACATCACCAGCACCAACGTGATCCTTTCTGTAGACAAATTAATTCAGAAGGCCGAAGCGACCGTACACGTCAGCGGTGGTGAGTTTTTTGCCAATTCGGAAGATGAAGATCTCTATGCCGCTATCGATACGCTGGCTGACAAGCTTGACCGTCAGCTGATCAAACACAAGGAAAAAACCCGCGGTAGATAATCCCTGATGAAACTAACCGATGTACTGCCCCCGGAGAACGTCGTTGCCGATGCTCCGGGTGGCAGCAAAAAACGTGTGCTCGAAAATTTGTCCTGCTTCCTGGCCGAACGCATGGACACGGTCACCGCCGACGAACTCTACCAGGGCCTGCTGTCCAGAGAACGACTGGGTAGCACTGGTATCGGCGAGGGTGTTGCCATACCCCACTGCCGTCTCGGCGGTTGCGAAAAAATTACGGCCGCTTTAATCAAATTACAGGATCCTGTCGACTTCGATGCCATCGACGGCGAAGAAGTCGACCTGATTTTTGCCCTGATCGTACCAGAGGAACAAAACGACCAGCACCTGCAGATACTTTCCGCCATTGCAGAGTTGCTTCAGGACGAAACCGTTCGCAAAAAGCTTCGTCAAGCCGAGTCCAACGACGCCCTGTACCACATTGCTGTTGCCGACACCTGAGGACAGCATCCATGAGACTGGTAGTGGTTAGCGGGCGTTCCGGCTCTGGCAAAAGTACAGCACTCAACGTACTTGAGGATGTGGGGTTTACCTGCATCGACAACCTGCCCGCAAGCCTGCTACCAGGCTTGTTTGAACTGGCCGGTGATGCCAAGAACAGACACTGGCTGGAAAAAATTGCTGTGGGCATTGATGTCAGGAACCTGAGCAGCGATCTGGGCCAACTTCCCCAAGTATTGAATCAGCTCCAGGAATCCGGTGTCGAATATCAGGTGGTTTTCCTGAATGCCAGTAAAACGGTGCTAATACAACGCTTTAGTGAAACCCGGCGCAAACACCCCCTCAGCTCGGCTAACTTAGACATCAAACAGGCGATCGCCCTGGAAACAAAACTACTGGACCCAATCGCCTCTATCGCTGACAGGCACATTGATACCAGTAACATGACCCTGCATCAGTTGCGGGATGTCATCAAAAAACAAGTTGTCCCTGACAGCAAGGAAGACATGGCAATCCTTTTCGAGTCCTTTGCGTACAAACGGGGGATTCCCACCAACGCAGATTTTGTTTTTGATGTTCGCTGTCTGCCCAACCCTCACTGGAAACAGGAACTGAGACCACACACAGGCAACCACCCGGCGGTTGTTGAATTCCTGGAAGGGGAACCGGAGGTCACACGCATGCTCGATGAACTCAAACAGCTCTTTGAACACTGGGTCCCCTCATTCCGGGCCAACAACCGCAGCTACCTGACCATTGCTATTGGCTGCACCGGAGGGCAACATCGTTCGGTTTACATTTGTAACCAGTTGGGCAACTATTTCACAGACCAGTACCCGAACGTGCAGGTTAGGCATCGTGAGCTGTCATAACAGCCCAAGATAAGGGACCCCCATGTCGCAATTGATTCGCACAGAACTGACAATAATAAACCGCCTTGGACTCCACGCCAGAGCGGCTGCGAAGCTGGCATCGACTGCCGGGAAATATGGCTGCGATATTAAGACGGGTCGCGAACCAGAAAAACTGGTCGACGCCAAGAGCGTCATGTCCCTGATGTTACTGGCCGCCACCCAGGGCACGACCCTGCATTTCTATTTTGAAGGTGCCGATGCCGAACGTGCACATAGGGATGTTGAACAACTGATCGCCAATCGTTTTGACGAAGAGCAATAACCCCCCGTTCCTGCTTAACTCCGCTGTAATTTTATAACGCCCCCCTATACACTATCGGCCATCCATCCGAGAGCCAGGGATTTCTCATCACATGCAGGCGCCCAACGAAAAAGTCAGCGAATTGTCACGGCTCGCCAGCATCGATGAATTGATGCATTCAAGCAATGTGCGCCTCTTGCGCCACATGCTCAACAATCTCACGCCTGCCGATATTGCCGACCAGATTGAGTCTGCCCCACCCAAGGTCCGCCGGGTGCTCTGGGATCTCGTCGACAGCGAGTTTGAAGGTGAAGTGATCGGCGAGCTCAACGAAGAGCTGCGCGGTGAAATCCTCAGTGAGATGGAAAGCCACGAGGTCGCCTCTCTCACCGAGGGACTGGACCCCGATGATGTCGCCGATATTCTTCAACAATTGCCCGACCAGGTAATTCCCGAAGTACTTCAGGCAATGACCAGCCAGGATCGATTGCGAGTTGAGCGAGTGCTCACTTACGCAGAGGATACTGCTGGCGGTCTGATGAACACCGACACCATCACGGTGCGCCCCGATTTAACCATTGATGTGGTGTTGCGTTATTTGCGTCGTCACGAAGAAATTCCGGAAGTCACCGACTGTATTTTCGTGGTGAATCGGGAAGATACCTTTCTTGGCATACTACCCCTGACCAAACTATTGACCGCCAGCCCGAATATCACCGTGCGGGAAATTATGGATACTGAAGTGGAGGCCATCCCGGCTGGCATGCCCGACTCAGAGGTGGCACTGCTGTTTGAAAAACACGACTGGGTATCAGCACCTGTCATCGGTGACGACAGTAAACTGCTGGGGCGTATCACCATTGATGACGTGGTAGACGTCATCATGGAAGATGCCGCCCACTCCCTGCTGGGCCTGGCAGGACTCAGTGACGAGGAAGAAACATTTGCCTCTGTAAAGCGAACGGCGCCGAGACGGGCTATCTGGCTTGGCCTCAATCTGATGACCGCCATTCTCGCCTCCGCCGTTATTAATATTTTTGAGGCCACCATCGACAAGGTTGTCGCCCTGGCCATTCTGATGCCCATCGTTGCCAGCATGGGCGGCGTTGCCGGCAGCCAGACATTGACCGTGGTAATTCGCGGCATGGCCCTGGGGCAAATCAGCCGCAACAATATGCGCTGGCTACTCAG
>SBGI01000145.1 GCA_006227015.1 Gammaproteobacteria bacterium | reverse complement strand
GGCAGTTACGGTATCGCAGAAGGCCTGATCTACTCTTTCCCTTGCGTTTGTAAAAACGGTGATTGGGAAATCGTTCAGGGACTGGATGTTAACGAATTTTCCAGTGCCAGAATGAAAGCGACTGAACAGGAACTGGCCGAAGAGCGTGATGCTGTTAGCCACTTGCTTCCTTAAGGGATAACCCCCTGATATAAAAAGGCGCCTTTAAGGCGCCTTTTTTGTTTATACAGCGTCATTCAGGTAGTGCTCCGCTGCAAGAAGATGGTCTAAACTGGTAACAGGTGAAGCCATGGTGACTCTACATACGCTGACAAACAGCGCCCTGCAACTGGTGCTGACCCCTAACCGCTCGATGGATTGGAGCGGTAATCTTATGGTTTTGCTTGGTGCTTCTTCGATTCTGTTGGTGACGGCAACAGTGTTTGCCCTAAAAGGCGCCTGGTTGGTATTGCCCTTTGCCGGATTGGAAATTGCCGCGCTGGCTATCGCCATGCACCTGACATTGCGCAAACTGGATTGCCAGGAAGTGCTGACGCTGCAGGATGGTGTATTGTGCCTGGAGAGGGGAAAGAAAACCCCTGACTTGCACCTCGACTTCCCGGAACAATCCATCCGTATCCTTGTGGATCGCCCATCCCTCCCCATGAGTTTGCCCGATATTGATCTGGTTGCTCTTGGGCACTGTTATCATCTGGGTGCTTTTCTAAGCCGGTCCGACCGTTTTCGCCTGGCGGGTGTCCTGAAAAACAAAATGCACCTTCAGGTTTCCAGTCACGATCCATATCTTCGCACCAGCTTCTGATTTTTTGATACAGTTCATCCTGCTAATTCATTGATCACAAGGAGACCCCCATGGCATTTCCGGAAGTGGGTAAGGCCGCACCGAAATTCAGTTTGCAAAACCAACGAGGTGAAACCGTCAAGCTGAGTGACTTTAAAGGTAAAAACGTGGTGCTCTATTTCTACCCCAAGGCGATGACCCCCGGTTGTACCGTGCAGGCTTGTGGTATCCGGGATTCAAAAAAGGCCTTTGCCAAGCTCGATACGGTTGTTCTTGGGGTTAGCCCTGATCCATACCCGCGCCTGGCACGGTTTGAAGACAAGCAGGAGCTTAATTTTGACCTGCTGTCTGACGAGGATCATGCCGTTACAGAAGCTTACGGCTGCTGGGGCCTCAAAAAGTTTATGGGCCGCGAATTTATGGGTGTATTACGTACTACCTTCGTGATTGATAAAAAGGGCAAAGTCGCACTGGTTATGGATAAAGTGAAGACAAAAACCCATCACGATGATGTCCTCGGCTGGATTAAAGAAAATCTGGTTTGAGTAACCGCGATGATCGCGCTAAAGTCGCCCCTTTCCTGAATAACACACAAAATTGAGGTAATTGCATGTCACTTGATATGTCACAGGTTGTCATGGCTGCTGCAGCCCCTTCGCAGGAGCCTAATCCGCTCATCACATTGCTGATGTTTGGCGGTTTGTTTATTTTTATGTATTTTCTGATTATCCGTCCCCAGCGCAAACGCCAGAAGGAACATCAGGAGCTCACCAAATCCCTGAGCAAGGGTGACGAAGTGGTGATGAATAGCGGAATGCTGGGTAAAATCAGCAAACTCGATGATGATTATCTGGTCCTGGTTGCCGGCAATAATGTCGAGCTTAAATTCCAGCGGGCTGCAGTCCACGCAGTGTTGCCCAAAGGTACGATCAAAGAGATCTGATGAGAACAGGCCGCTGATGCGGCCTTTCTTTTGCCCATGATTTCCTATCCCCACAGACTCGAACTCGCCCAGACGCCAACACCGCTGCAGCTGTTATCACGGCTGTCTGAAGAAGTCGGTTCCCGTATCTGGATCAAGCGCGATGATATGACGGGCTGTGCTATCAGTGGCAATAAGGTACGCAAACTTGAATTTACGCTGGCCCAGGCCATGTCGGAGGGTGCTGACACCATCATTACCTGTGGCGGGTTGCAGTCCAATCACTGCCGTGCCACGGCAATACTCGGTGCACAGCTGGGGCTTAAGGTCCATTTGATCCTGCGTGGAGAGCCGCCAGAAGACCTCGATGGCAACCTGTTACTCGACAGCCTGTCGGGCGCAGAAATTAGTGTCTATCCTCTGTCCGAGTATCGACACCTGCCTACGTTGTTTGAGCGTTGGGAGAAACATTATCACCGAGAGGGTCGTCAAACCTTTGCCATTCCCACCGGTGCCAGTGACGGCATTGGCGCCTGGGGATATATCCGTTGTGTCGCTGAGCTGGCAGCCCAGTTCGATACCCAGTCGATTACTCCTGAGGCAATTGTTTGCGCCTCCGGTTCCGGTGGTACCCAGGCGGGACTAACCCTCGGCTGCGCCCTGCACAAGCTGGAGATACCCGTGGTGGGTTTTGCTGTGTGTGATGATAAAGCGTACTTTCAGAAAAAAGTTCGTGAAGACATGCGTGACTGGCAACAGCGTTACGGGCAGCCGATGGATGTTAATTCACTGTCTGTACATGTCAACGACCGTTACATTGGGCCGGGCTATGGCCATGCAACAGAAGAGGTGTTTGCCACCATTCGTCATGTGGCTGCGTTGGAGGGCATCATTCTCGACCCGGTCTATAGCGGCAAGGCTTTTCACGGCATGCTGAAAGAACTGCGAGCTGGGACCTTTCCAGCCGGCGGCGATCTGGTATTTATCCATACCGGTGGGTTGTTTGGCCTGTTTCCACAAAGGCAGCAGCTGGGTTTGTCTCTGCCCAAGCAGGCTTATTAATAAACAAATTAATGAATAACAGAGCCGAGTTATTGTCATGACGTTACAAAGCATCATTAACACGATTAACGGGTTCGTTTGGGGGCCAGTGATGCTGGTGCTGATTCTCGGTACCGGTCTGTACCTGAGCATCGGCTTACGCGGTATAAGTATCCGCAAAATCGGTTACGGCTTCCGCCAGTTGTTCATAGGCCGGCGTGGCAGTGGCGAAGGCGATATCAGTCCCTTTAATGCGTTGATGACTTCTCTTTCGGCGACGGTGGGAACGGGGAATATTGTGGGCGTCGCCACAGCTGTTGGTATTGGTGGCCC
>SBGI01000011.1 GCA_006227015.1 Gammaproteobacteria bacterium | reverse complement strand
GCCGTGGGATTATCCGGTATTAGCAGAGAAGTACAACCCGGCGCTTGTAGAAGCGTTCTCGGACGTTTACCAAGTGCTACTCGAGGCATTGGGACAGTTCTTCGGGAAGCCCGTTGTATTCCACCCTAACGGGGCTGTGCCGGGGTTCCATGTGTTCACTGGCAAGAGCGTATCGGCAGAGGGTGAGAAGCATTTAGATACCCCTTACCAGCGCATATTGTGGCCAGAGCCGTTCGATTCGCCTTTCAGCTTCACGGTGCCTTTGACTGAAGGCGCTGGACTGAACTGGTGGGACAGCCACCAGCATTATGAAGCCTATGACCTAGGTGGGCTGCACATTCACACAGGGCTTTTCTATCACCAGATAGCCAGGCCTGACAATCTCTCAGACGACAACCCCAGGATCACCCTGCAAGGGCATGGTGCGAGATTGGGATTCAGCGGACAGATAGCGGTTTATTTCTGATGGGCATTAAAAAGAAAGCACTAGAAAAGCTCGGAAAGAAGCTGGACATGTCCCATGCTGCAAGGATGGAACGGGCCAAGGCCATGGGGTTTGATGCCGACACTGTTTATTATCATGGAACAGATGCAAACATTGACCAGTTTCTAATTGGCGGGCAAGGCATAGCAGGGAAAAACGGAAACATTCATGGGGTTGGTGTCAATATAACCGCAGACCCATACAGGGCCGGGTCTTACGCAGGGGTTGACGAGGGGGCAAATATTATGCCTCTTGTTGTGAGGGGCCGACTGTTTGATGGCACCGTTGATGCGCCTATTGACCAGGGTGCCGCGCTCAAACTGAATGATTATATAAACCACAACCTGCTGGAAGGCGACAAAGCAAGAATATTGCTGGACGCTGGCGGGGCAAGGAAAAAGGCATTCTTTGATGATGCCGTTGAGCTTGATGATTTTTACGACACGCAGAAAAAAAACTGGGAGTTTTTTAGCGGGTTCGACAGGACAAGCCCAGATTATATTATGGAGAACGGCAAGCCTGGAGTTTCTTATACTGATTTTAATGGGCCTGTAGATTTCTCAGGGCTGTCACAAAGGGACATTTATAATGCTGTCCAGCGTTCCGGTGGCGGCAATGTGACCGACATTTTCGCCGGGGCCGGGTTTGACGGCATCAAGACAGACTCGCAGGCAACTATCTTTGATCCTGCCAACATTCGCTCCGTAAACGCAGCCTTCGACCCTGCCAAGAAAGACTCTGCGAACCTTCTCGCCTCTCTTGGGGGCTTAACCGCAGGGGCTGGACTGCTAGGCGCTCCGCAAGAATCACAAGCGGCTCAGATGCCCTCCCTTTTGGGTGCCGACCCATCCAATAACGATACTATTGAAGCGCCAAAAAACGCCGATTTTGCCAAGGCTGCGGATTACGCGCAGAAATATAACAGCTACATGGACAAGCACCCACTGTTAGGGTTCTTTGCGCCACAAGCCCCCGAAGAATGGTTGAGGAAAGCCGCTTATGGCGACCCTATATCGTGGGGAGACAGAATCATGGCATCCATAGGGATGATGCCGTAACAGAGTTCGGGCCAAGCCCAAACAGACCGCCTCCGGGCGGTTTTTTTATGCCCGTTGGCTTGTCGTGAGACACCCAGGGGCTTTCACGCCGTGAGGCGTTACGTTCCTACCCAGGAGTACAACATGAGTGGATCAACCGGAATGCCGGAATCCATGAATTCTATCGAGGCGGTTGATGCCATCGAGAGCATTCTGGATGAAAGCAGCGTTGAGATAGATGAAGTTGAGGCGGAAGCCTCAGAAGCCCCCGCAGAAGCGGAAGAAGTAACCGACGAAGCCGTAGAGGTGGAATCGGAAGAAGTAGCCCCATCTGAAGATGAGGAACAGGGTTCCATTGAAACCCTTGCAGAGTTAGCCGAGGCGCTTGACCTTCCCCTGGAGGAAGTCATGGCCAACCTCAAGACTACTGTAAAGGTCAACGGTGAGGAACTTGCTGTCACCCTTAAAGAAGCCTTCGACGGCTATCAGAAAGATGCTGACTACAGAAACAAAACGACCGAACTGGCACACCAGCGCCGTGCTTTTGATGAGCAATCGGCCAATGCGCGACAACAGCTAGAGCAGCAGTTTATCCAACTGGGGCAGTTCATCCAGACAGCAGAACAGATGTTTGTGAAGCCTCTGGACCCGACCCAAATGGAGTATCTGCGCCAGACTGATCCGCAACGGTATCTGATGGCGAAACATGAGCACGACGAACAAGTTGCACAAGTTCAGCGTTTGAAACAATCGGCAGCAGAACAATTCGCAGCCAACCAGCAATACCTTCAGCAGCAACAGCAAGCCCAACTTGCCGAGGTTTTTGAGAAAGCATCTCAAGAACTCCATACCCGCATCCCCACTTGGTCAAACGACACCAAGACAGCGGTTGATTCCTACCTTACCGGCGACAAATACGGCTACACGCCGCAGGAGTTGGCGCAGGTAATCGACCCGCGTCTGGTGGAGATTGCCCACAAGGCGATGCTGTACGACCAGCAGGCAAGCAAGGCTGACGTTGTGACGAAGAAGGTAAAGACCTTGCCGAAGGTACAACCGAAAGCAGCCCAAAACAAGGTTAATCCCAAGCTGGATGCGCTGACGCAGGCGAAGGCCCGACTGAGAAAGTCAGGCTCAACACAAGACGCTGTTGCCGCCGTAGAGCAACTTTTATTTTAAGGTGAACTAAAATGGCACAAGCAACTGGTACACATTCCCGTTACGACCTGAATGCCGCTGGCGATAACGTCAAGCGCGACCTTTCAGAAGTTATTACCATGATCGACCCCACTGATACTCCCCTGCAATCCATGATTGCTAGCGAGAGTTCAGGCAGCACTGTTAAAGAGTGGCCTATGGATTCTCTGGCCGCCGCTTCAACCTCCAACGCACATATCGACGGTGACGTGTTCAGCGGTGACACCCTGACAGCCCCCGTGATCCTGCAAAACCACCACCAGATCTTCCGTAAGGACTTGATCGTTACCCGCCGCGCTCAGACCGTGCGTCAGGCTGGCACCAAAAACGAACTGTCCCGGCAGATCGTGAAGGCTGGTAAGGAGTTGAAGCGCGACATTGAAGCCACCATCACCAACAACCAGGCTGTAACTGTTGGCGACGACTCCACCGCGCCTAAGCTGGCTGGTCTGCCCGCATGGCTCAAGACCAACACTGATCGCGGTGCAACTGGCACTGACCCGACCCTGTCCGGCACGACCTACGGCTATCCCAACGCCGCCGCAGGCAACGGCACTAACCGTGCTGTTTCCGAGGCCACCCTGCTGGGCATCGTCAAAGACGTTTACGTCCAAGGCGGCAGCCCTGAGGTGCTGATGATGGGTCCGGCGATGAAGCAGAAGTTCAGTCAGTTCCAGTTCAGCTCCTCTGCTCGCATTGCCACTCCCTACCAGGATCACGGCAAGAGCCCGAAGGGCGGACTGACCGTCAACGGCGCTGTGGACATCTATGTCACTGACTTCGGCACCCTGGAGATTGTGGTAAACCGCTTCCAGTCCGAAGAGGACATTTATGTTCTGGAGAAGGACAAGCTGTCTCTGTCTTACATCACCAAGTACGAGATCGACAACCAGCACAAAGACGGTGACGCAGATCGCCGCATGTTGGTATCTGATGTGACCTTGTGTGTGAAAGATGAGGCTGCCTTGGGCATCCACGCTGACTCCGACAGCACCACCGCAGTAGTCGCCTAATCTTAGGCAAATTTGAAGGGGGCTTCGGCCCCCTTTTTTATTGGATCAACCACAGGGAATCCACCCATGACAGAAGTAAAAGCAAAACCGGCTCCGAAGAATATCAAGGTCTGCATCAAGTCCTTTACCAAAAACAAAGGCGATGGCGTGAAGGAAACGACCTACGCCGTTGGCGGCTATCACGTCGATGTAGAGGACCGCGCCCACCTTCCTGCAATGGAGTCAACCTCCATCAAGGGCAAGAAGATCGAGCTATCCAATCGGAAGATCGTTCCAGGCGTCGTGTACGAACTGCCTGAAGATGTGGCCACCAAGTACCTGAAGAAATCCAGCGACGTGCTGGAACAGGTTTATGAGTAGGGAATTCTCAGTCACAGAAAGCGGGCTAATCACCCGCCTCGACTGGGATGACGATGGGCTGACGCTGACCCACCTCAAGGATGAAAACCTGATCAAGCGTGATCTGAAAGCCCTCCACGAGGCCGCTGAAAACCGCAACCGTAATGCTCAGATGCGATGGGTTGGCCGGGTAGATGAAGTCATCTACATGGGCTGGCAGCAGGAATGGAAAGAGAAGCACCGGGACACCCCTTGGTCAAAGTTCCTGATCTCCAAGCTCAACTCCTCTGATTACAACAAGCTCCGAACTGAGAAACTTTAATGACCGACTTCGCCACCCTGAAAACGGACATTGCCGACTACATGGCGCGTAGTGACCTGACATCGGTCATTCCCACCTTTGTCCGGCTCTGTGAGTCACGCATTAGGGACGTTGTGCGCGTGCGGGATATGGAGACCGCTGGAGACTTGACCATCTCCAGCCAATCAACCGCACTGCCTACAGGGTTTTTAGGGCTGCGGCGGTTCATTATCGACTCCACCACTTACCGGAAGATGGAATACGTATCCCCGGACGAGGCGTGGCGCGACCTTGGAACAATCACCAGCGGCAACCCTGAGAAGTACACCATTGAAGGCGGCAATCTCATTGTGTTCCCTCCTCCCGGCTCCTCTGTAACGGGCAAGCTGACCTACTACAAAGCCTATGACGCGCTGACCAATGACGCCGACACAAACTGGCTGCTGACCAACGCCTATGACGTTTACCTGTACGGCTCTTTGGCAGAGGCCAAGGCGTACATTGAGGATGACGAACAAGCGACCAAGTGGATCGGCCAGTTCAATGAGGCCGTGACAAGAGTCAACGAAACCGCCCGCAAGGGCCGTCATGGCCCGATACTGAGAAGGGGTGGCAATGCTCCGTAATCAGATGCTTCCATTCGGTGATTGGCTTCCCGATCAGCCCGACTTTGGCAATGCTGTCCAGGTGGTCAGGAATGCGATTCCACAGGCTAAGTCGTATCGGTCTGTCCGATCGCTACAGATCGTATCAAACGCGCTGGATAGCGCCTGTCTAGGCTCTGAATGGGCCAAGGGCGCAGATGGCACTTACTACGTCTTTTCTGGCGATGCGGGCAAGCTGTACCTGCTATCGGGCACCACCTTTTCTGATGTTTCTAAGGCGGGAGGTTACACCTCTACCGGGTGGGAATTTGTGATCTGGGGCAACCGGGTTATCGCCTCCAGTATTGACGAGCCGATGCAGTATTACGACTTGGGCACGTCAACCCTGTTTGCCGATCTCCCCGGCTCTCCGCCGAAGGCCAAGCATGTCGCTGTGGTCCGTGACTTTATCGTTACGGGCAATATTGACGATGGAGGCACTGTATATCCGTACAGGCTGCGGTGGTCAGGGTTTAATAACTCTGAACAGTGGGGAAGTTCTCAGGCGGCGCAATCCGACTACCAGGATTTATTCGGCAGGGGCGGGGCTATCAAGCACATTACCTCTGGCGAAACCGCGCTGATCTTTCAGGAGCACTCTATACGCCGGATGACCTATGTTGGCCCTCCGCTGATCTTCCGCATTGACGAGATTGAGAGTGACCGTGGGTTATATGCGTCCAACTCCGTGGCCCAGTCAGGCGACACTGTTTACTACTACTCCCATGATGGCTTTTTCGTTAAGCAGGGCAACAACCCTTCCATGCCCATTGGCGCGGAAAAGGTAGACCGCTTTTTTGCTGGCGATCTTCAGGGCGATTCGATTGATCTTGTTTATGGCGCGATTGATCGCCGTAACAAGATGGTCTGCTGGACATATCCGTCCAAAACCACTGGCGTCAACAGGATCATCGTCTATCGGTGGGACATCAAGAAGTGGGGTCTGTTTGATATTGATGCTCCCCTGATTGTTGAGGCGTCCAGCCCGACCTACTACCTCGATGACCTTGACCTGATCCTTGGTGCCGACATCGACACATATTCAATCAATGTTGATTCCGATGGTTATGCGGGTGGCGTGGTGTCCCTGTTCGCCTTCAACTCATCTAACCAGCTTTGCACGTTCTCTGGCGACGACGAAACGGCAATTATTGAAACCGGCGAGGTGGACGGGCGAATATCCGTGAAGTCTGCCCGCCCGATTACAGACGGTACTGTCTCACTATCTGTGGGCACCAGAAACACACAGTCCGCAAATTATTCCTATGGCGCAGCCCAGACAGAAAACGCAAAAAACGAGATGAATTTTCGCACATCCGCGAAATATCACCGATTCAAGGCAACGATTTCAGGCGGTTTCAATCACGCGCAGGGAATCGAAGTTATTTACCGTGAGGAAGGCAGAAAATGAGCATTCAGGCATTTAATGAATGGCAGAAGGCGCAAAAGGCAGCCCCATCGGTTGATCCTGTTCAGGTAATCAGGGATAAGCGAAACATCCCCGATGCGTATCAGCTTCAGCAGCCGCAATCCGTCAGCGCACCACAAGGCACAACAAGCATGACGCAGTTAGCGCAAATGATGGGGAATAACCAGGTGCCGACTGGCTACTTTCAGCAAGCGGCTCCGCAACGATGGAAGCCGTCCGCTATGGCCGGCCTTAACTCCGGGGCATGGCTGCAACAGTACCTTGAGCGAGTGGGCCAGCCATGATCGAGGGGGTCATGCGCGATCAGATTGATGCCATATGGCCTGCCGTTGAGAAGCAGGTCAACCGCGTTCTTGATCGTTTCGACTTCGGATATAACGCTGATCACGTTTATAAGCGCCTGATGTCTCAAGAAATGCAATTGTGGTTGTGCAATGGCGAGGCTGTAGCGGTTACGGAAATCATCATGATGCCGAACTTCAAGGTGTTAGCCGTTCCTATCGTGGCTGGAAAAGGCATGAAAGTGTGGCTGCCAGATTTGGTTGGAACATTGCAGCAATTCGGCAGACAGCACGACTGCAAGTACATGGAAGGCTATGGGCGTAAGGGCTGGGTGAAAGCTCTCGCGTTCGGTGGGTTCAAAGAATATTCAGTAAATACAAGGTGTGAACTATGAGGTTCAAAACCAGCAAAGCCGCCAAAGAGGGCGGCTTTTTTATGTCTGATTTGCACCGTTTTGAAAAGGGCAAAGGCGGCGGTGGATCGACGACTGTCCAGAAGGCCGACCCCTGGAAAGGCCAGCAGTCTTACTTGACCGATACGTTCAACGAGGCGCAGAACATTTACAAATCTGGCGGCCCGAACTTCTATAACCAAGCCACTTATACGCCGTTCTCGCCTCAGTCAGAAATGGCCATGCAGTTGACGCAGGACAGGGCCATGAATGGCTCTCCGCTGAATTACGGGGCGCAGGATTTAGCCTTTAACACCATGCGCGGGGATTACCTGAACAATAACCCTTATCTGGATCAGATGTTCCAGCAGGGGGCCGACAAAATCGCCGGAAACGTGAACGCACAATTTTCCAATGCTGGACGGACGGGGTCCGATTCCCATGCCGGGGTGTTGGCCGATTCGATGGGCGACCTTTACAACAACATGTACGGCCAGAATTACGCCAACGAGCGGCAGAACCAGATGAACGCCATGCAGTTGGCTCCTGGCTTGGCGAACACCGATTACGCCGACTTTGAGAAGTTGGGGCAGGTTGGCCAGATGGTTGAAGGAAAGGCTGGGCAGGTTCTTCAGGACAACATCAACCGCTTCGACTTCTACCAGAATCGCCCAGAGGACGCCTTGGCTAAATATGTGGCGGCGATTCAGGGCAACTACGGTGGGTCGTCTGTGTCGTCTACTGACACTCAAACAAGCTCTAACCCGCTGGCGGGGGCGATTGGCGGAGGGTTGGTGGCTAATGGACTTGGAGCATCTCTTTCCGGTGCCGGCCTTGCTGGCCCATGGGGCATAGCTGGCGGCGCATTACTCGGAGGGCTACTGGGATGATTGGCCAAGGGCTAAACACGATGGACTTAACCCGTGGGCTTGGTTTGCAGGCTGGTCCGAAGCCGATTGACATTAACGAAATCCTGAACCGGCAGGGATTCCAGTCTGCCGACATGACTCGCGGCCTTGGCATTCAGGCGGAAGACCAAAAGCCAGACATGATGCAGTCATTGCTTGGAAATCCCATGCTGATGACTGGCCTGGGGCTGCTTGGTGGCGGTGGCGACATGAGCGCAATTCTGCCCATGCTTCTGAGACAGATGGGAGGCAAGTAATGGCATTTAACACAAAGAGCCTGACCGCAGGCTTGGGGCTGACAGCGGCGCAGCCGAAGCCCGCTATGAATCTGCAATCCCTTCTTGGCAATCCGGCGCTAATGGCTGGCCTTGGCCTGTTGGGGGCGTCCCGTGACACCAGAATCAACCCGTATGAGGCTGCTATGGGCGGGCTGATGGGGGCGCAGCAGTTCCAGCAGAAGCAGGACATGCTTGGCTTGCAAAAGCAGCGAATTGAGGCGCAGCAGCAGAAAGAGGCGAACGAGGCAGCAAAAGCCCAACAGCAGGCCGAAGCACAGCGAAAACTCCAAGAAATGATCGAGAGCGGCCAGACTCCAACCGCTATGGATGCGTACTATGCAGGCATCCCCGCTGATGTATATAAGGCGCAGTATGGTGCTCAAGACAGAAAGACGCTGAAAGACGCCTCTGGACGCCAGCGTTATATGGACACCGGAGAGTATGTGTTTAGCGATGTTGCAGCCGCCCCGCCTGATCCAGACAAGGTATTCACGCAAGAAAAAGGGCTGCGCGGAGAATTCCAGACGTTGACCAAGGATTTCCGTCAACAGGAAGAAGCGTTTGGGCGGATTCTGTCATCTGCTCAAGACCCGTCCGCTGCTGGAGATCTGGCGTTGATCTTCAACTACATGAAGGTGCTTGATCCTGGCTCAACCGTCCGCGAGGGTGAATTTGCTAACGCTGAAAATGCGGGCGGGGTAGACCAAAAAATCCGCACCCTGTTTAACAAGGTGCAGACTGGCGAGCGCCTGACACCGGCCATGCGGGCTGACTTTGTCCAACGCGCAGGCAAGCTGTATGAGGGCGCGAAGAAAGGATTTTCAACTAGAGCTGATGAATATCGAAACCTGTCTACCCAGTACAGTGTTGATCCTAGCAGGGTCGTTTCGTCTAACGCGCTGTACGGGCAGGATGACTATTCGCAGTTCGCAGTGAGTGACAAAAAAGCGATTAACGGCAAGAACTATATCCAGATCAACGGCGAATGGTTTGAGGATGATGGACAATGAAGCGCGTCGATGATCCGAACGTACTGGCGCAGCTAAACGGCGGCGGCAGGAAGCGCGTAGAAGATCCTGAGGTTTTGGCGCAGCTTGAAGCAAAGCCGTCTATGGAATGGTATCAGCCCGTAAGGTCTGCATTGCAGGGCATGACGTTCGGCTTCTCCGATGAACTGGGGGCGCTGACCGGCGCTGGCATGGCGAAGCTGGCCGGTGAAGATGCGCCTTATATGGACATATACCGGGACATGCACACCTCCCTGAAAGATGAGCGCGACCAGTTCCGCGAAGATTTTCCTAAGACGGCTTTCGTCACAGAGCTAGGCGGCGGCCTTATGACTGGCGGAGCAGGGGCGAATCGTGTGCTAGGAACGCAGATTGCCAAGCAATCCCCAAAGATGGCGGCGGCTGTATTGGGGGCAACGGAGGGCGGCATTTATGGTTTCGGCGCGGCTGATCCTGGCGGGCGCACAAAGGGCGCTGCGACTGGTGCAACCGTAGGCGCTGTTGCGGCTCCCGTTGGCGGATATGTTGCAGAGAAGGCCGGGAATGCCATTGGCCATACTGCAAGCTACATTGCTAAAAAGCTCAACGAAACCCCAAAAAGCCAAGCTATCCGGCTAATCAGGGACGCCGCAGAACGTGCAGGATTGAACGCTGACGATGTTGTGGCGCGGTATGAGGCACTTGGCCCCGATGGGCTTCTGGCCGATGTTGACGACAACTACAGGGGGCTTGCGCGCGCCCTGACCGACCAGCTAGGCGAGGCAAAGCGGGCTGGCCGCGAGGCAATCGAGAGTCGCCAAATGGGCACCGTTGGCCGTGTTGTTGATGCGACCAAGAAGGCCATATCAGGCGACGACGCAGACGACACCATCAAGGCCATGACCGCCGACATGAAGGCCAGAGCAAGGCCGTTTTATGAATCTGCCGAGCAATCTCCTTTTGCGTTTGACGACTACACCAAGGCCGTCATGGAAAACGTGCCCGAAGTGAAGCGGGCCTACAACCAAGCCGTTTCCCAAATGAGCGCCAAGCGGGCAACAGGAGAGCAGGTTGGCCACATGCGGCTAGTTGACCAGATGAAGAAAAATCTGGACGACAAGATAGGAGAACACCTTAGGGCAGGCAGAAATAACGCCGCAAGCGACCTGATCAAGATAAAGAATGAAATCCTTGCGCGAGTCGATGAGCAGGTGCCGGATTATAAGACAGCACGCAATATCTATTCGGGCCAGAAGCGCCTGATGGATATGGTCGATAATGGCCGCGATTTTTTCAAGATGTCATCAAGGGAGTTTGATGATCTAGTCTCTGGGGCTACAGATTCAGAGCTTCAGATGCTGAGGACAGGCGCGGCGCGGGCCATTTTGGACAAAATGGAGAACACGCAGTTCACCCATGACGCCGCTAAGAAATTGGTCAACACTCAAGGGATGCAGTCAAAGCTACTTCGGCTTTTTAAGTCTGAAGATGACGCGCTGGCGTTTATCCGGCAGATGCAAAGAGAGGCCGAGTTCATCAGGACGCGGCAGGTGGTGAATGGCGGGTCCCCAACTTCGCAAAACCTTGCTGTTGGCGATGGCTTGAATGACATTCTGGATAATGCCCACTCTCTTATGGGTGCTAGCGACCCGACCGCCGCCGCCCTGAGCGTGGTCGGCAGGCTTGTCGGGAAAAAGCCCCCTTCTCCAGAGGTCATCTCCGAGGCGTCCAGACTGCTGTTTAACAAGAACCTTTCCCCCCAGGTGTTGCGCTCCGCAGTCGCGCCAGCTCAATCCAGCAGGGTAATCAACCCGCTTGTCGGCCAGTGGCCTTATATCACTAGAGGGGCTTCCGCTCCGGCTGGACTGTTGGGTTATCAGGAGCTTGTCAGCCAATGAAATTTGCCTCTGGATCACAGTTAGCGCAGTCGCGCCCATCTGGGACAACCGCTGTCTCAGCCTTTGCCGCCCTGATGCCTACAGAGATCACTCGGATCATTGTGTGTAACACCACGGGGTCGGCTGCAAACATGAGTATATACCACGACGACGATGGTAGCACTTTTGATGCTACAACAGCCCTTTACGAGAGCAAGAGCGTACCCGCCAATGACTCTATCGAAATTAAGGCTGAGGCTATTGGGTCTGGCCTGATGATGGCTAAAAACGGCCAGATCGGGGTCAAAACCGGCACGGCTGACGCGCTCACCTTCACTATCTACGGAATCACTGCAAACATTGCGGAGAAATTGAATGTCTGAAATCCACACTTGGGACGTAGCGGCGGCCAATAACAATTCTGCCTCTCCGAACGGCTGGCCTGAGAACATGGCATATTCTGCCGTGAACAACTCTGCCCGTGAGAACATGGCGGCAGCGGCTCGGTTATATGCTGATACGAACGGAACGCTAACTTCTGGTGGTTCGGCAAATGCATATACCTTGACGCCAAATAGAACAATATCAGCCTACGCTTCCGGCCTGACTTTTAAGTTCAAAGCGAATCACACAAGCACAGGGGCGGCCACGATCAATGTCTCTGCCTTGGGCGCAAAAGACCTGAAGTCTCCCGATGGTTCAGCATTGGCCGCTGGCTACATCAAGCAGGATCAGTGGTACACGGTCTTTTATCAGGGTGCCTACTTTATTGTGTCCTCTGACCTTGTGGCGATTCAGGCGGGCAATACGCAGGTTAAATACGCATTTAGCTCTACGACCACGATGGCTGACCCTACAAGTGGATTCCTGAGACTGAATAACGCCACCGTTTCATCTGTCACCGCCATTGCCTTCTCTGATAATTCAGGCAACTCCGGCGCTCCCGATGTTTCCGCGTTTATCAACTCCTTTGATGACAGCTCCAGCACATTAAAAGGCATCCTCTCTATTTCCGAGATTGGCAGCCCTGAAAAAATGGCGATCTTTTCTGTCTCTGGTCTGACAGATAACGCGGGGTGGTCAGAAGTGGCGGTGTCACACATTGCCAGTGCTGGATCATTCACTGATAACAAATCATTGTCTGTTCATTTCACACGAACAGGAGACGGTGCAAGCGCCGCGCAAATCCTGTCCCTGCTTCTTACTGTAGACGGCGCTGGCTCTGGACTTGATGCCGATAAGCTGGACGGGCAGGAAGGAAGTTATTACCTTGCCGCCTCCAGCTACACCGCAGCGGATGTATTGTCCAAGCTGATAACGGTAGATGGCACTGGCACAGGACTGGACGCCGATCTGCTGGATGGAGTGGAAGGTGCAAACTACCTCCGTACAGATAACACTGGTGCCAAGTCTGTTGATGGTGCGCCATACTGTACGGAATATACCTTGACGGACGGGGCAACAGTCACATGGACGCCTACCAATGGCGTCGAAGCCGTTGTAACCCTAGGCGGAAACAGAACGCTTGATCTGTCTGCCGTTCCTGCTGCTGGCACATGGCTCAACATCCGGGTTGTTCAGGATGGCACCGGCTCTAGGACTCTTGCCTATTCCGCTGATTTCGATTTTGGTGACTCTGGTAGTCCTACACTGACCACCACGGCTGGGGCAGAGGATGTATTGAGCTTCAGAAGCAATGGCACGGTAGCCCAGTTCATGGGTATAGCTAAAGGTTTTGCGTAATGTTTAACCGGGGCGCTATAGGGTTTGGTCTGGATTTCCAGTATGTAGGTCAGACAACCGACAATACTACGCGGTCAACATATACCTTTTCCTCCCACGATTTAGGTACTCCGCACCCGGAAAGAATGGTTGTTGTTATAGCACAACTTGGGGGAACATCTCCTGCTGTAAGCTCAATGACTGTGGCTGGAACTACCTTAACCAATGCTACGGGGGTAGGTCTTGCGGGGGTAAGGCAAGTCATAAGATACGCCAAAATTCCAGCCGGGAGCACCGGGGATATTGTTGTCAATGTGACTGGAACGGTGACGACTTGCCGCGTTGCTGTATACCGCTTTAATACAGCAGTTACTACAACTTTGGACGCTGTATCAAACTCAGCTACTGGAACAAGCGTTTCTGCTGATGACGTGGAATGCGTTAGTGGTGGAGTAGTTATCTGTGCAGGTATATCCGATATTAATCAGACGATTACTGGAGCGTGGAATGGTGCCGATACTTTAACCCAAGACTACTCTACAGGAGGGCTAGGGTTGGCCAGATTTGCCGGTAACGTATTGACCAATGAAGATATCGCTGTAAACGACTTTTCAATTTCTGTTCCAAGTTCAGACAGCCTTGTTGTGTCTGCGGCCTCTTTTGCTTTTAGTCGAGGGTAACCATGAAATTTTTTAGAGTCCAAAACAATGTAGTTTTAAATGGCCCGGTAGGACTCCCTAGACTTTGGGCCGATAGTGAAGGAGTACAGCATCCACTGTATGAGCTGTGGGTAAAAGGCCACCAGGCAGATGTAATCGCGCTGGGTTGGCTGCCGGGTGCAAGTGTTGACCCGGTATACGACCCTGAGTCTCAAATTATTGACGGTGAAGCATACTCCATCCTTCAGGGTGAAGTGGTAATCAACAAGCAGATTCGAGCAATGACCCAACAGGAATTGGATAGCCGCCTAGCTGAAAAGCGTAATGGAATGGTGGTCAGCATGCGGCAAGCCCGCCTGGCGTTGCTCCAGGCTGGATTACTGCCTCAAATCGATGCCGCCATTGCCTCTTTGACTGAGCCTGAAAAGTCGGGAGTATCGATTGAGTGGGAGTACGCGCAGGAGGTCAAGCGCACCCATGCTTGGGTAATCGCGCTTGGTCAACAGCTTGGCCTTTCTGATCAGCAGCTTGACGACCTTTTTGCTATGGCCGCAGCTATTTGACGAGTACGTTCGGGTGATGGGTTAGGCTGCTTTTTCCCCTTCCGTCCATTTCGGCGATCTCGGCGCAACCCCTGTTTGCTCTCAAACATGGCAACCTTGTAGTAGATGCTCTTCCTAGCCTTGGCCGCAAATGCTTTCCAGTCGCTGATCGTGTCGCCCATAATCGCCTCCTGTGGCATATATCGTGGTGTGCAATAGGTGTACAATTTGACCCGGTAAAACGGGGTGTTTTGTGGCTTGTTTTGCACGACAAGCGGTAGTTAAGTGATTGAAATATTTATCTATTGCTACTATGCACAACCCACTGGGGGTGTGGTGGTCGTCGGTTCAAATCCGGCCGCCCCGACCATTTTCTTCCTGCAAGTACCTGATTTTGCAATACATTGTCGATGACCTCTAACCCCTGGCCGGGACGGTATACGACACTGTGCAAATAATGTACTTCAGTCTTTGGGGCAAGATGCGCATATTTCTCCGTTTCGGTGATGGAGGCATGGCGCATCAAGTCCTGTACTTCTCGCAGCGGGACCCCGTGCTGAACCATCCATGAGGCGAACGTGTGCCGCATGGTGTGGATGGTTGCCCCTTCCACGTTGCAGCGCTTGTGCGCACCCATATATCCCTTGCGAGGGTATGCGAATGGGAACAGATCGCCATCCTTTGACTTTTCTGCTCGTCGCTTCGCAACCTCGTATGAGATCTGATTCATGGGCAGGGTGTCGTGCCTGCGTCCTTTCTGTTGGTCTGGATCGAAGTGGAATACATGGTGTGTAAAGTCGCACCGCTCCACAGACATTCCAGACAGCTCTCCTTTCCTCATCCCTGTGGCCAGCCCTAACAGAAAGTAATCCGCCAGATCTTCATACAGCTCCGGGTGGATTGCCTTCGCCTCTGGCGGTCGATACCAGCGCAGCTTTGACTGTGACTTCTTCGGCAGTCTGCCTGTTACCGGGTTTTCTGCCTTCCAGTCGTACTGTACGCGAACGTGAGAATATGCCGATGACAGTACACTCAGCTCTCTCCTGACCGTGCCGTCAGATACATGGCTACGGAATCGCTTGTAGCCCGCAATCTGTTGAGCGGCGATCTCTGACAACCGCATTCCGCCAAAATACTTGGTCAGTTGCTTGATGTTGTCGAAGTGGCCGCGCCCCGGCTTGGTGTCCTGAATGAACAGGACCATCATTTCGTCGTACAGGTAATCTTCCTGCTTTCCGCCCGGTGTCCATGACTCCCAAGCTTCCAGTTCCATCTGGTTGGCCTTTAGTTGGGCCTTGTCCTTGAGTGATTGCTGGCATGGGATGCCAGTAGAGCGTCTAATTGTCTGGCCGCCTGATGGGTTCGCGAACGATGCCCACCAGTTGCCCGTACCTTCGCGGATGTAGAGTTTCGCCATAAGTCCTCCTCTCCGCTTGTCGTGCGGGATTGATCATACGCCGGTTCTGTAGGGATGAAAACGCGAGGCATCCCCTTGGGTGGTGCCATGTATTCCCTGATGACGGTGCCAGCCTTGATCATTCGGTAGAGCGAAGTGCGGGAACAATCCAGCTCTTGCTCTGCCTGGCGGTATGTCAGTGGGCCTTTGTGGTTCATCTCATCTACCGTTGTTCAATGGCTCTGACTACGCCGTCTGTGTAGTTGAAAACCACATCGTCTCGGCCATCAATTTCAGGATAAATTTCGATTATTGCCGCCCAAGACCAGCCGAGTAATTCATATAGTGCTCAACCTTTACCTTTTTGGCCTCAATCAAGTCACGATCCAGCGTTTCAACTCTGTCAAATTCATCGCAAAGCATTTCATACACCGCAATGAGGTCGTGTACCTCTTTTCTCAAATCAGTCCAGTTCGTGCCTTCGCTTTTCGGGTTCTTATCAAGCAATCCAAAGCGCAGCGCCTTACCAGCGGCTTGCACAATCTCGCCGCCTTCCTCGCTAACACAGGCCAACAAATAATCTTTTAAGTTCATCATGTGATTCACCAATTTCAGTTAACAACAACAGGCAGCGCGACCCGCTATCGCTCGCACCTGCTGTAAGGGTTATGGCTCATACCTTACGAATGGTGAATACGCCACAATTTCACCCATATCAAAATGAAAGCAGTTGCCAACAATAATCATTTTGTGGCCGGCTCCAGTTTTAGTGGTCGCGCTTGCAATATGGTAGGGGTTTCTAACTTTGGTTATCTTCACAAGCCATTCGCCTTCCGGTAAATCGCTCCAGTCATGGCATTCTATCCATGCCATAACAACCGGCTCTTGGCTTGGACTTGCCGCTTCTGTGGTTTTTTGCTGCTCACTCATGTTCATCAAGCCTTGTTGTCTCTCATATTTCAGTGGTTATTAACGGCAAGCCGCAAAGCCAAGGGTTATTGCGCTTTCATCTTCCGCAAGCATCGCGGGCACGTTACTTGGTCATCCGCATACTCAGCCCATCCAGCACTGCGCCGCCCAGGTTCCGCCCCACAGACGGCCTTCCAGTTGTTGCCCTCGACGGCATGGGACAACCGCCCACTGTCCAGCTCTGCGCCATTGGAGCACCGGCCCAGCATGTGACGCGCAATAACAACAGCATCAACGCCGGACGCTTCGCGTCCTAGTGCCTCGTCTCGCTTTTCGCTTTGTTCCAACATTTTCAATTCTCCAAGTTAATCATTGGCGCCGGTTATGCTGGTGGTTAACCAGCTTTTTCTTCCTGGTACTCCGTCAATTCTTTCATGGCGCACACCATCCCAGAGGCATTCGTGATGGCCGCTGAAATGATGTTGTC
>SBGI01000046.1 GCA_006227015.1 Gammaproteobacteria bacterium | reverse complement strand
AGGCACACCGGGCGGATCATTTTTTCATTGGGGCGTAAGTTGTCGTTCTGGTTGTGGTTCACCTGTACCACTTTTTTGCCCATGACATTGACGTGTTCACGGGGCATGTGACAGGTGGCGCAGGTAACGGCCTGTTCGGGTGGAATTTCACCGGCAATGGCCTGGTTCAGCAGCTTGCCGTGGGGGGATATCTCAAAGGCCAGGGAATGTTCGTCGTTGTGGCAACCGAGACAGGCCTGGGCTGCAGCAAATTGCGTATCTGTGCTGTGAGCGCTGTGACAGCTGTTGCATCCTTGATGGAGCGATAGCGACTGTTCCTTAAACGGCATCAGTGACTCTGACGGACTGATAGCCGGCATGGATTGCGCCAGTCGCATGCCGTGCTTGCCGGCCTGATAACTTTTTGCTTCGTTAACATGGCAGGTCTGGCATTGTTCAATACCGGGTTTTTCTATCCAGGTTTCCGTGCCGGCGTTGCTGTGACAGCCACCACAGCTGACGCCGGCATCGGCGTGACTACTGGCGGACCATTCGGCATGGATGTCCGGGTGTTGTGCGACCTGTTGGACAAATTCCGGTTGCTTGTCGGGAATGCGCTGCGGGGCCAGCTTGGCGGCGGCATCTGGTGCTGTAATACGCGACAGCTCCTTCACCCAGGCTCCCTGGTGGTTTTCCAGAAGAAAATCCTCATACAGCGCACGGTTATCGTGATAGTTATGGCAGCCGGCACTGGCACAGCTGTCAAAGGCCAGGTTCTGGTGGCTTTCCCGGTCTTCGCCAATGTCCTGATGGCAGTGGAAGCAGTAATCTGTGGGCAGGGTGACCCCCATGGGGTGGGTCTGCTCTTTCTGGTGTTCGGTATGACAACTGACACAGTAACGGGCATCCAGCAATTCCAGCAGGTCTGCGTTGCGTGGATCGGTAAATTTCTTCTTCGGGTGCGAGTCGTGGGCGTCCTCCAGCTCTTGCGCATGGCAGCCCACACAGGCTTCCTGGATAGATTCCTGACCGCCAAACGCGTCGGTGTGACAGGCCGAACAGGCCAGTTCTATTTGAAAATGGCCGTGGCTGGCCTCACCGATCAGCAGGCTCTGTTTGTTTTCCGCCTGAAACACGGTGTAGCCGTAGTACCCCCCGAGTGCCACGGTGACTAACAGCCAGCTGATCCACCACCACTTCTTCATTGTTGTACCGCCAGCATCAGAAGTAATACACCGTGAATATATGAACCGACAGCAGAATAGGCAGTGGCCATGAAATAATAATATGTAGCCACTGCAACCACTTGCGAGAATAATTGGCGCTGTTGCCCGAAAGCTTGTGGGCCACGCCGATGACACTGCTGGTGAACGCGCCTAGCAGCACGACACCCAGAAAGTTCAGCATCAGCAGTTGGTTCAGGTTGGAGCCGAGGTGAAAGCCGCTGTGTAAAACCAGCGTCAGGCAACAGGCGACGCCAAGCAGAATATGTACAAAACGCCAGGCGGTGAATTTGCCCATCCAGGACCAGGCAAGTCGCTTGCGCAGGGACATCAGCAAGCCGATGGCGGTGAGCCCCAGCAGAGTGAATCCCGTCACCTGCTTCCAGAACTTGTCATTCCAGATACCTTCAAACCAGCCGCGTTGCTGCACGCTCTCAGCTACCGGGGCTTCTGGCCAGAAGCTGATCAGGGTCACCAGCACCAGTGCCAACAGGCCCAGTGCCGTGAGGGAACCGGCTGCAGAATCTTTCTCCGGGGCACTGTTGTCGCCCACCAGTTGTTGCAGCAGCGGCTTGCAGGATCCACAGACAGTACCCGCCTGGGTACATTGCTGCAGTTCGGTGACGGATTGGCAACTGCCCTGCAGGGTGTCCTGTAATTTGCCAAGGCTGATGTTGTTACATTGGCAAATGATGGTGCTGGCAGGCCAGGCGCTGACCTCGTTACCGCTGTCTCCCCACAGTTGCCCCTTGCGGCGGAACTGGAATAGCTGCCAGCGACTCAGTTTGCGTTCGTTCTGGTAGGCTTCCTGTATGCGTCGTGATTCTGGCCAGTCACCGATACCGACAGCACCGATAATTTTGCCTTTCAGTGTTACCAGTTTGCGGTACTGGCCACTTTTTTCGTCGCGATAGGTCACTTCCTTTTGAAACGGTCTGGTTCCCAGTTCACTGACTTCGCCTAGACTGCAAACGGGGGTGCCGACCACTTTCAGATTGCTGACGGTGGCTGAGCCAAGGTAGTGCGGCAGATGTTCCGTTTCGATATCCGCCAGCACTGATGCGGCCACTGAGGCTTGTTCGTATCCGGGGTTAACGAGTCCGTAGGTAGTGCCCTGATGCTCGCAGCATTCGCCGATGGCGTAGATATCGGGATCCACGGTTTGTAGGTAATCGTTGACGACTATGCCGTTGCCGACGGCTAGGCGTGCATTGCGAGCCAACTGGATATTTGGACTGATACCGGCACAGAACAGCACGGTATCGCAGGGTATTACATTGCCATCGCGGGTGGTCACCGATGTCACATGTTCATAGCCATCGATAGCCCGGACACCGGCCTGGGTAATGACCTTGATTCCCAGACTGAGGACTTCCTGTTCCAGAATGGCCGCGGCATCTTCGTCCAGCTGCCGGTTCATCAAATGTGGCCCCTGTTGCACCACAGTGACCTGAGTGTTGAAGCGTAGCAGGCCTTTGGCCGCTTCCAGACCCAGCAGGCCGCCGCCAACCACCACGATATGGCGGGAGCGCAGAATCCGGGCGTACAAGCTTTCGGTGTCGCGCAGGCTTCGGAAGCTAAAAACGCCCTGGCGTTCGACACCTGGAATATTGGGAATGTGCGCCCGAGCTCCGGTAGCAAACACCAGTTTGTCGTAACTGTATTGAACACCTTGGGCATCGGTGAGGATTTTGTTGTTGCGATCGATATCGGTAATGGCGGCTGCCGTGAAGCGGAAGTTTCTGTGCTGATTGCTGTCCGGCAGGGGAAGGTCAATGGCGTCGCGCTGGATTTCACCCGCCAGCAGAGCAGATAGCTGGATTCTATTGTAGGGGGCACAGGTCTCGTCACCGAACAGGTGAACTTCATCGTCCGGCCGACGGGACAGCAGCTCGTC
>SBGI01000175.1 GCA_006227015.1 Gammaproteobacteria bacterium | reverse complement strand
GACGACCACCACACCCCCAGTGTGGTGCGCTACCAGGCTGCGCTACGCCCCGAATGAGTATGGGTGCTCAAAGAGGCGCACATAATACCGAATGCACCTGACAATTCAAGAATAAAATCAGGCTTTCAGTACGCCTAGCAGCTCTTCCAGTTCACCTACGGTCTGATCAATCAGCTGGCGCACCTGAGTCGCTTCAACACGGGCATCATCACCATTCATGCGCTGCCGAGCACCACCAATGGTGAAGCCCTGATCATAGAGCAACGAGCGGATCTGACGAATCAGAATAACGTCCTGGCGCTGGTAGTAACGACGGTTTCCCCGACGTTTGACAGGGCTGAGGTTGGGAAACTCCTGTTCCCAGTAACGAAGAACATGGGGTTTGACATCACAGAGGTCGCTGACTTCACCAATCGTGAAATAGCGCTTGCCGGGGATTGGCGGCAACTGATCGTTATTGCTCGGTTCCAGCATAGCTTTCCACTCTCGCTTTCAGTTTTTGTCCCGGTTTGAACGTCACAACACGACGCGCTGAAATGGGTATTTCTTCTCCGGTTTTCGGATTGCGACCGGGCCGGGTTTTCTTGTCACGCAACTCAAAATTTCCAAACCCGGATAACTTAACCTGCTCGTTACTTTCCAGAGCAGTGCGGATCTCTTCAAAAAAGGATTCGACAATTTCTTTCGCTTCCCGCTTGTTGAGACCCAAGTCTTCAAAAAGCATTTCTGCCAATTCAGCTTTTGTCAGTGCTACCATGATTTCTTATCCCCGGAGGCTTGCTGAAAACTGTTCTTTCATGGCGTTAACCACATTCTCAACAGCCCCATATATTTCTTCTTCGGTAAGGGTGCGCGAACTGTCCCTGAACGTCAAGCCCAAACCAACACTTTTTCTATTGTTTTCAATGCCTTTTCCTTGATAGACATCAAATATCTTTAAGTCAATAAGGTAACTGCCTGCATTCTGACGAACGGCCATTGAAAGCGCTTCAGCGGATACATCCTGGTCGACAATCAACGCAAGGTCCCGCCGCACTTCCGGAAACTTACTGATACCTGCAAATGCCGGCAACTGTCCAGCCAACACTTCTGCGCTTAACAGCTCAAACACATAGACCGGCTGGGAAAGGTCCAACGCCTTTTGGACACGCGGGTGAATACGCCCCACATACCCTACCAGGCGACCCTCCCTTTCCACTCTTGCTGTCTGGCCCGGATGAAGTGCCGGATGGTTCGCTTCGGCAACAAAGCGATATTCTTCATAACTTCCACCCTGACTCAACAAAGCCTCCACATCGGCCTTGATATCGAAAAAATCAACACTTTCCTGGGCATTGGACCAACGCTCTGGCTGACGCGCACCGGTAATGGCGCCGGCAATCATCGGCTCCTGTTGCAACTGGTCTTTACCCGGAACAAACCGCAAACCGGTCTCAAAGATCCTCACCCGGCTCTGCTGACGATTGAGGTTACGACGCACAGCTGGCAACAAACCTGACCACAATGTTGTGCGCATGACAGACATATCACTGGCGATCGGGTTGGCCAGCGCCACGCTCTCCTGCCCCGGAGACAGCTGCTTTTGCACCTCAGGGTCGACAAAACAGTAGCTGATCGCCTCCCGGTAACCCCTTGCGGTCAGTTGCTGCCTTAACAAAGACAGCGAGATGGTTTTTTCGTCGCTGCCAGCGATGGGCAGATGAGCGTTGATTGTGGTGGTTGGCAGTTTGTTATAGCCATAGATACGGGCAATTTCCTCGATCAAATCCATTTCAATCGCAAGATCAAAACGCCAGCTGGGTACCACGCACGTCCAGCCCTGGTCATTTTCAGCAATCACGTCCAGCCCGAGGCGTTCCAGCATCTCGCGAACTGTATCCGCCTCAAGTTCAAGAGCAAGCTGCTGTTTTAATTTGGCGCTGGTGAGAACAACCTCGGCTGTGTCAGGCACATGCCCTTCTGAGGTTTCTGAAATCACCGGGCCGGCCTGTCCCCCGACAATGCCCACCAACAGTGCGGTTGCCCGCTCAATGGCAACAGATTGCAGTTGGGGGTCTACGCCGCGCTCGAAGCGGTGTGAAGAATCGGTGTGTAACCCGTATTGTCTTGGGCGGCCGGCAATGGCAATCGGATCAAAGTAGGCACTTTCTAGAAAAATATCCACCGTCTCTGAAGTTACCGAAGAATTGTCACCACCCATAATACCGGCAATCGCCAGGGGTTTTTCGTGATCGGCAATCAGCATGGTATCGCTTTTCAGTTTGACTTCGGTGCCATCCAGCAATTTGAGCTTCTCACCCTCTTTCGCCATGCGCACTACGATGCCCCCCTGCAGGGTAGACAGGTCAAACGCGTGCATCGGCTGACCCAGCTCCAGCATCACGTAGTTGGTGACATCCACCACCGGATCAATACTGCGCAGGCCGCTACGACGCAATTTCTCCTGTAACCACCGTGGAGATTCCGCCTTGACATTGACACCTGTGATCACTCGGCCCACATAGCGTGGGCATGAACCTGGCGCCTGCAGCTCAACGGGAAATATGTCTTCAACCTCTGCGGGCACCGGGGCAAGATCCGGCGACGTTACGGCCAGAGAATTCAACACACCGGTCTCACGGGCCAGGCCACGCAGGCTCAGGCAGTCACCACGGTTTGGCGTCAGATCCACTTCGATCAGCTGATCATCCAGGCCAAGGTATTCACGCAATTCAGCACCGACAGGAGCCGTAACTGGTAGCTCAAATAGGCCCTCACCGTTCTCACCCAAGCCCAGCTCATCTTCACCACAGAGCATGCCAAACGATTCCACATCACGCAGTTTGGCTTTACGAATTTTCATATCGTTGGGAAGCTTAGCTCCGACAGTGGCAAACGGAACTTTCAGCCCCTGGCGGGCATTGGGTGCCCCGCAGACCACCTGCACCTCGCCATCGGGTCCTCCGGCCACTTGGCAAACCCTTAGCTTGTCTGCGTTCGGGTGAGGTTCGACGGCAATGATTTCACCGACCACGACCCCACTAAACGGTGGCGCCACCGGTTCTACCGCATCCACTTCGAGGCCGGCCATGGTTAACTGGGCCACCAGCTCTGTGGTTTCAAT
>SBGI01000047.1 GCA_006227015.1 Gammaproteobacteria bacterium | reverse complement strand
ATGGTGCCCAGGAGAGGACTTGAACCTCCACCCCCTTGCGAGGACCAGCACCTGAAGCTGGCGTGTCTACCAATTTCACCACCTGGGCATTCCGATGAGCAATTGCAGCTCTTTCAGAGGTGGCGAACTATAGTGATCGTGTTAGCGATTGTCAATTATTGGCAATAAAAATATCCCGTTATCTTCACTGCCCTCGTTGCCTGCAGCGGCATGAAAATCATTGGTCTGCATGTCGTTATCTGCTGTTATGATAGATAAACCATTTCGGGTAACCCCCATTAGAGAGATTGAATGAAAAAACATGTTCGTAATGACCCTCACGCCGAGCGCGAGGCTGCCAAATACGACCGCCCCATCCCCAGCCGTGAATATATCCTCGATTTTTTGAGTGAGAGCACCGGCCCCCTGACTTACGAAGAATTATGTACTGAATTCAGCATTCGGGACGACGACGCCCGAGAGGCATTGCGCCGCCGACTGATTGCCATGGAGCGCGATGGCCAGACTGTACGTAACCGTCGCAATGCCTACGGCACCCTGGACAAAATGAACCTGATCAAGGGCCGAGTGGTAGGACACCCCGAGGGGTTCGGCTTTGTGATTCCCTCTACCGGTGGTGATGATCTGTTTCTTTCCAGCCGTCAGATGCGGCGGGTTATGGACGGCGATGAGGTGCTGGTCAGGATTGCCGGCTGGGATCGGCGCGGCCGCCCGGAAGGCTCTATTGTCGATGTGGTTGAGCACCATACTTCCACGCTGGTGGGCCGCTATTTTGTGGAAAGTGGTATTCACTTTGTTCGCCCCGACAACCCCAGAATGACCCAGGACATCATGATCCCCTCAGAACAGCGCAGTGACGTTGAGCCAGGTCAGATTGTGGTGGTTGAAATTACCTCTTATCCGAGCCGCAACAATGTACCCGCCGGACGGGTGGTGCAGGTTCTGGGTGACCACCTGGCACCGGGAATGGAAATTGATATCGCCATTCACAACTATGGCATTCCCAATGAATGGCCGGAACAGGTGGTGGTTGAGGCGGAGGACATTCCAGAGAAGTTGTTGCCTGAGGACGGCCAATACCGGATTGATTTGCGCCAGATGCCATTTGTCACCATTGACGGTGAGGATGCGCGGGATTTTGATGACGCGGTCTTCTGTGAGCCCCGCCGCAACGGTTGGCGTCTGTTGGTGGCCATTGCCGATGTATCACATTACGTTAAGGTTGCCAGCCCTCTGGACAAAGAGGCCTATCAGCGGGGTAATTCTGTCTATTTTCCTCAGAATGTGGTGCCGATGCTGCCGGAAAAACTGTCCAACGGCCTGTGCTCACTGAACCCGGATGTGGATCGCCTGACGATGGTTTGTGACATGACCCTGGATAACGGCGGCAATATCACCAAATATCAGTTTTACGAGGCCGTCATTCACTCCCACGGGCGGCTAACCTACACCCAGGTGGCCGCCATGATTGCCCAGCGCGGTGACCGGGACAGCGGTGTTCGCAAGCAGTTTCACGCGCTGACCACCCATGTGGATCACCTGCATGAACTTTACCTGATGCTATTGCAGTCCCGCGAGGTACGCGGTGCTATCGATTTCGACAGCCAGGAAACGCGTATTCTGTTTGATGCGGAGCGCAAAATTCAGCAGATCATCCCCTCGGAACGTACGGAAGCGCATCGCCTGATTGAAGAGTGCATGTTGTGCGCGAATGTCTGTGCGGCCAGCTTTTTGCAGAAAAGCAAGCTGCCGGCGCTTTACCGGGTACACCAGGGGCCGCGCCAGGAAAAACTGGCAGACTTGAGAGAATTTCTTGGTGAGCTCGGGCTGGGCTTGCCGGGCGGCGATGAGCCTTCACCCAAAGATTTCCAGCGAGTCCTGCTCCAGGTGGCGGGACGCCCCGATGCGGGAGTGATTCAGACGGTGATTCTGCGCACCATGAATCAGGCAGTTTATGACCCGGACAACGAGGGGCACTTTGGTCTCAACTACCCGGCCTATACACACTTCACCTCGCCCATACGTCGTTACCCCGACTTGTTGGTGCACCGCGCAATCCGTTATCTGATTCGAAAAAAAGGGCGGGTCAGCCACGTGAAAAAAGTGGATGGTGCGCCATTACTGAAACCTGCCCAGATTTATCCCTATGATGATGCCTGGATGGCCAGTGCCGGTGAACATTGTTCCATGACGGAGCGCCGTGCGGATGAAGCCACCCGCGATGTGGTCAACTGGTTGAAATGTGAGTACCTGTTGTCCCGTGTTGGGGACGAATACAATGGCGTCGTTGTGTCAGTGACTGGTTTTGGCCTGTTTGTTCAGCTTACTGAATTGTTTATAGAAGGGCTCGTTCACATCACCGGACTGCCGAAGGACTACTACTACCATGAGGCGGCGCATCACCGGTTGGTGGGTGAGCGGACGAAACGGGTATTTGGCCTGGGCGACAAACTCCGGGTACGGGTTAGCAGGGTGGATCTGGACGAGCGGAAGATTGATTTCGATCTGGTGGAAGAAAGTCGTCGCAAGACCAAAAAAGGTGTGCCAGTGAGCCCGAAGGCTCTGGAAATGGCCGCTGAGCACGAACAGGAAAGAACCCGCAGGCAGCCCAGGGGCAAAAAACGTACGGCTTCCGCGTCTGGCCAGCAGCCAGGGGCCAAGCCGGCGGATAAATCGGGGAAGCCAAGACCAAAGAAAACGGGAAAATCCACCAGCTCCAGACGGCGTAAGCCCTCCACCAAAAAACGTTAGTGGCGGCTGCAGCATTATTGGGTAAAGGCGAGTTAAATGACGGCGAAAACAGGACAACCTGAAGCCCCTGGGCAGTGGGTTTTTGGTATGCATGCGGTGCAGGCGGTATTGAAAACCTCTGCTGACAAGGTGCGTGCGCTGAAGGTAATGAAAGGTCGGGACGACCAACGTTTACAGAAACTGTTAAACCTGGCGGACATGCATGATATTGAGGTGATGCGTGTCAGCCGTAAGGAACTGGACCTTTTGACAGAAGGTGAGGGGCGTCACCAGGGCGTGGCGGCTTTTTGTGAAAGTGGCGACGTTCAGGACGAGCATTTTTTGTTTGGCTTGCTGGAGCAACTTCAGGTGCC